>CAXGBX010000007.1:0-17960 GCA_964008195.1 uncultured Flavobacteriaceae bacterium | reverse complement strand
CCAATACCAAAATCGTAGAAAATAATCATTATTTCCCGCGTGAAGATATTAAAGAAAAATATTTTGTTGCCAGTAATTCCCATACCCGTTGCCCGTGGAAAGGAGAGGCTTCCTATCTTAGCGTGAAAGTGGATGGTAAAATAAATGAAGATGCCGCGTGGTACTATCCAGAGGCCAGCCACGCTGCAAAACCCATTGAAAATTATGTTGCATTCTGGAATGGTGTTAAGGTTACAGAATAGTTTAGCTATTTACCATACTTCTCTAGTGAAGATGAACTAAACCACTACAACACTATTTTCGGCAGCAGCAAAATCATTCCATTTAAATGCATCAGCTTCTGCATCGTTCACCCATTCTCCATCAATAAAATACTTAAATTGATACTCCTTATCCACAGGTAATTTAATCTGCGTTTTAAAGTTTCCGTTTTTTAATTTTTTTAACTCCGTCAAATTCCAGGAGTTAAAATCCCCAGCTACTTCTACTTTATTGGCCTCTTTAGCTGCTACACTGAATGTCACTTTGCATTCAGGCTTCGATTTTAAATATTGCTTACTAATTGCCATGATATTTTCTTTAGAATTGATCTTTCAAATTAAAAGAATATCAACTTATAAAACAATATAAATCAGCTAGTTAAATCATTTTTACGAATTTCAGAATAATACATTGGAGTTTTGAAGATTTCGAAAATTGGAAAAGCTTTTAGATTAATATCCTCAATTTTTCTTAATTAATCTGCATAGCACTGTTCTAAATATTGAGAACTTTAAATAAATGATCCAGATCTTTTTCGTTGTTGAAATAATGTAAACAAACTCTAATTCCGTTTCCGCGTTGTGAGGTAATTATCCCTTCAGCTCTTAGCTTATTAAAGAGTTTTTCATCTCCTTTTATATTGAAAATA
This sequence comes from uncultured Flavobacteriaceae bacterium, assembly GCA_964008195.1. Classification (GTDB taxonomy): domain Bacteria; phylum Bacteroidota; class Bacteroidia; order Flavobacteriales; family Flavobacteriaceae; genus Christiangramia. The sequence goes on along the minus strand of CAXGBX010000007.1, from coordinate 17,050 downwards.
GAAGAATAATCTTTTCGCTCCAAAGTTGATTTTTCCAGTAAACCAGCAGCAGCAAACCTACGACGGGCTATCTTTTTCAGCCTATTTATTTTATTCTGAATTGTTTCAATCCCAATTTCATCCATCAAGTCTATAGCCACACCCAGGCTCCCAAAATTCAAGGTGTCGTAATGACCAGGTTCAAATTTTCCAATGAAATTACCATCGTGGGCTTTATATTTACCCTGTAACGATCCAAAGCCCATATGTTTAGGATTCAAACTCCCCTGAACTTTTTCGTTGAAAAGCATAAATCCATTTCCGTAGCCCGCATTCATCCATTTGTAGGCACTACCTATGGCGATATCTATTCCCGAAGCATCAAAATCAAATTTTTCTGTTCCGAAATATTGAGTACCATCAGCAATTAGGATCAAGTCCGGAAATTTATCTTTCAATTCTTTGAGAAAATCAATGCTGAGTTTGACTCCGTTAATATATTGTACGATACTGAACGCAAAGAAATATGGCTTTTCCTTCTCTATTTTCTCCAGAATATTGGTTTCGAGTTCCTGGTTTATTTCAGCATAGATCACCTCAAAATTTCTTGATTCTACGGGCCAGTTTATTGAGGGGTAATCGTTCTTTAGCAGTAAAACCTTTTTAGGTTGGTCCATACTTTCCAGAACGCTATTAAATCCATAAGAGAAATTTGGAATTAAAGCTACCCTATTTGGGGCACAGTGAAAAAATTTATCCACTTTCTCCCGAACTCCGGTTAGCATTTCTCCCATTTTTTCTTTCAGAAGACTTCCTTTGATAAGAAAATCCATATCATGATCCTGCCGGAATTCCCAGACTTTTTCCGGGAGAAGACCTGAAGCTGCCGTATTTAAATAGGTATATTGTTCTAAAACCGGGAATCCGTTTCTTAAATTATCCATAAGCCTTTGGAAGTTCTTTTTATAAAAATGTAAATTTGATACTACACTAATGTAATTGTAATTATGTTTTCTAAAAAGAAAAATACTTCCGAAGTAGATTACGAACAGCGAGAATTATATGAAAATGCACGAAAAAGGGCCAAACAAAAGAAAAGGCTGTTCCAGCATTTCGTAGTTTTTCTTATTGGCGCCGTATTTTTAATTGTTCTGAATGTCGGCATTGGGTATCAGGAAAATTTTAAACCTCTGGGTTATAATTGGTTTGTATGGGCCGTACTGCTCTGGACGCTACTATTTTTGATACATTTTTTCAACGTTTTTATAGTAAACAGTTTTATGGGTAAAGACTGGGAAACAAAACAGGTTGATAAACTTGTTAAAAAACAGAGGGAGAAAATAGCTCAGTTCAAATCCAAAGTAGAGAAAGACCACCCGGCGCCAGAAAGTAGAGCGAGAATTGAACCAACGCCAGGTTCTAAAAGAATTAGTCCGGAAGACCCGGATAGCCCCATAAACACCTAAGAATACATGCTTACAATGATTGCCGCTGCGGCAGAAAATAATGCTTTAGGAAAAAACAACGACCTTGTTTGGCATTTACCAGACGATTTCAAAAGGTTTAAGAGACTCACTTCCGGCCATCATATCATTATGGGTAGAAAAACCTTTGAGTCATTTCCCAAATTACTTCCCAATCGCACTCATGTTATTATCACCCGTCAGAAGGATTATAAACCAAAAGATACCATTGTAGTGAGTTCTTTAGAAGAGGCTATAAAAGTTTCTAAACTGGATGAGCAGCCATTTATAATTGGGGGTGGTGAGATTTACAAAATGGGCATGGAAGAAGCTACTAAAATTGAACTTACCAGGGTTCATGGCGAATTTGATGCCGATACTTTTTTTCCTGAAATTAATGAAGACGAATGGGAACTTGTAAAGGAACAGTTTCATGAAAAAGATGAAAAGCATGATTATGCTTTCACTTACCTGACTTATGAAAAGAAGTAAAACTGAGGGAATTCTAAATAAAATTGCGGAAAACTTCGGACAAACGCTCACTAAATTTTCACCACTTACCGGCGGGGATATCAATCAAGTTTACTTATTAGAGTGCGGTTCTGAAAAGTTTGTAGTTAAACTAAATGATTCCTCCAGATTTCCGGGAATGTTTGAAGCTGAAAAACGGGGATTGCAGGAACTGGCTAATGCCAATCCTATTGATGTTCCTGAAGCTTTAGATTGCGGAATAATAAATCAGCAATCATATCTGCTCCTGGAATATAAAAGCTCTGCTCCAAAAATTTCAAGTTTCTGGGAGACTTTTGGGGAACAACTTGCATTTCTTCATCAAAAAACTTCAGATTCTTTCGGTTTCGAAAAAGACAATTATATAGGAAGTCTTCCGCAGTATAATGATTCTAAAAATTCTGCTGCTGAATTTTATATTGAAATGCGGCTGAAACCACAAGTGAAAATGGCTTTCGATCAGGGGTTTCGGCTTGACGTTCCAAATTCATTTTATAAGAATTGTGAAAATCTAATCCCTGATGAACCTCCTGCTTTAATTCATGGCGATCTATGGAATGGAAATTTCCTGACCAATGAATACGGAAAGCCCTGTTTGATAGATCCTGCAGTTGCTTATGCCCCCAGAGAAATGGATCTGGGTATGATGAAGCTTTTCGGTGGTTTTGATACGAAACTGTTTCAAACTTATAACGAGGTAAATCCACTTCAGAAAAATTGGGAGGAAAGAATCCCGTTGTGGCAATTATATTTTTTGCTTGTCCACCTGAATATATTTGGGTCAGGGTATCATTCTCAGGTTGCTTCGATATTTAAAAAATTCAGCTGATTTTACAATTCTTAACAGGAGTCCCACTTTTTTTAATACTTCCTTAGCGCAAAGACCACCTAATCTAAGGTATCTTCATATCAACTAAAAAAATTGATTATGAGTACTAAGAATTTATATGACGATAAGGCAAGGGAAAAGATTAAAGACATCGCGAAAGATGTAGATTTTTGCATGTTGGTGACCAATATTGATAAGAAACCTTTAAGTGCGATTCCAATGTCAACTAAAGATGTAGATGATCACGGGGCTGTATGGTTTCTAAGTAATGCCGATAGCGAGCACAATAGAAATATTGAGAAGGACAAAGATGTTCAATTATTGTACAGCGGAACTTCTGAAATGGAATTCCTTAGCATATATGGAGAAGCTTTTATCGAAACCAACCGTGATGTGATTCATGAATTATATTCTAAGGCAGATAATGCCTGGTTTGATGGAAAGGATGATCCAAATATCACCGCCATTAAAGTGAATCCAAAAGAAGCCTACTATTGGGATAATGATGAGAGTAAGATGACTACATTATTTAAATTAGGAATGGCTGCTGTAAGTGGTAACAAACAGGATATTGGCGAAAAAGGGAAATTAAATTTATAAAGACTGTATTTGTCGAAAAGGACCTCATAACGAATCTTTGTTATGAGGTCTTTTTATTTATACCTATTTTTGTTCACCTAAACCAGTTTTTATGAAAGCATACGTATTTCCCGGCCAGGGAGCCCAGTTTTCGGGAATGGGATTGGACCTTTACGAAAAATCCCAGGAAGCTCAGCATCTTTTCAACCAGGCCAATGATATTTTAGGATTTTCCATTACAGATATAATGTTTGAAGGCTCTGCGGAAGACCTTAAAGAAACTAAAGTTACGCAACCTGCCGTTTTTTTACATTCAGTGATATCAAGTAAAGTACTTGGAGAAAGTTTTAAACCTGATATGGTTGCCGGGCATTCGCTTGGGGAATTCTCTGCATTGGTTGCCAATGGCGTGTTGAGTTTCGAGGACGGACTCAAATTAGTATCACAGCGTGCCCAGGCGATGCAAAAAGCCTGTGAATTAGAACCTTCTACCATGGCTGCAGTCCTGGGACTTGAAGATGAAATGGTAGAATCTATCTGTTCAGAAACTGAAGGTATCGTAGTGGCGGCAAATTATAATTGTCCCGGCCAATTGGTAATCTCCGGAGCATACGATGCCGTTGAAAGAGCCTGTGAAAATTTAAAAGAAAGAGGCGCAAGGAGGGCAATGATTTTACCCGTTGGAGGTGCATTTCATTCCCCACTTATGGAACCTGCCAGAAAAGACCTGGCCGCAGCTATTGAAAACACCCAATTCAATAATCCGATTTGTCCAATCTACCAGAATGTAAGCACCTTTGCCATCAACAGTTCTGAAGAAATCAAGAAAAACCTTGTATTTCAATTAACTGCACCGGTAAAATGGACCCAATCTGTTCAAAATATGATCAAGGATGGCGCTTCAGAATTTATTGAAGTTGGTCCGGGTAAAGTTTTACAGGGCTTAGTGAAGAAAATCGATAGAAGTATGAATACTTCTTCAGCGGAAATTCAATAACTATTTTCCAAAATTAAATAGGAAAGCCCGGTCAAATTGTTCGGGCTTTCCTTTTTATATTCTGTAATCCTGAATGTGTTTCAAGATCTTTCGTGAACAATCTGAAACAATATCAGATTTTAGATTATTATTTGTTTTTGAAAACTTTCCCTTCTTTCATCACAAAAATTACGTTTTCCAGCGTTTTGATATTTTCAGTAGGATCTTCATCTACCGCAATAATATCAGCATAAAAACCTGCGGCAACCTGTCCGCTTTCATTTTCCATTTTTAAAATTTTCGCCGGCTCTATAGTTGCCACCTGAATTGCCTCCATTTCCGGCATTCCAGCTTCCACCATATAACCAAATTCTTTTGCATTGTCACCATGCTTAAATACACCAGCATCAGTTCCAAACGCAATAGGCACGCCCCTTTTATAAGCTTTCGCAAAAGTATTCTGAATCTTGGGACCAATTTCCTTAGCTTTTGGAACCACCAGTTCAGGATAGTAATTTTCAATTTCAGCTTTTTCAGTTACAAATTTACCAGCTGTAATCGTAGGAACCAGGTAAGCTCCTTTTTCTTTCATAAGATCCATGGTTTCCTCGCTCATTAACGTACCATGTTCAATTGTTAATACGCCCGCCCTTACAGCACGCTGCATTCCCTCATCTCCATGTGCATGAGCTGCGACATGAAATCCATAGTCGTTCGCTGTTTTTACAATCTCTTCAATTTCTTCATTAAAAAACTGCGGATTAGAACTACTTTTTGCCACGCTCAAAACCCCTCCGGTAGCCGTAATTTTAATAAGGTCGGCTCCATTTTTATATCGCTGTCTTACCGCTTTTCTCGCGTCTTCCACGCTATTGACCACCCCCTCTTTAGGCCCCGGATCTCCAATCATTTGATTATTCATTCCATTAGTGGGATCTGCATGGCCACCGGTAGTTGCAAGCGATTTGCCGGAAGTGAAAATTCTTGGCCCAACCACTTTGCCTTTATTAACAGCATCACGAAGTGCGATATTCACTCCAGACCCACCAAGATCTCTTACGGTAGTGAATCCTGCCATTAAAGTGGTTTCCGCAAATACAGCAGAACTGAAAGCATCGTCTGCGGGATTGTTGGTAAATCTTTGTAGGTATTTACTGGGATTCGTTTCACTTTCCAGATGTACATGCATATCTGTAAGCCCCGGCAATACCGTTTTATTTTTCAAATCTATCAAACTGTCTTTATCTGAAGGATTTAAAAATCCCTTCTCAACCCGCTTAATTTTATTACCTGATACGATAATTGTTTGATTTTTAAGAACTTTCCCATTTTTTGTATCGACCAATTTTCCTGCGTGGATATAAATATCCTGAGCCATTAATTGTGAGGTAAAAATAAAAGCTACGATTACGGTAAACAGTTTTTTCATAAGTAGTTATTTGAGAAAATCAGTAATTGTTCTTGAAATATACTCTATTTGATCATCTTCCAATTCAGTATGCATTGGTAAAGAGATTACTTCTTCAACCAGTTGATTGGTCACCTTGAAATTATTTTCATCATAACGTTCATCTACATATGCTTTCTGACGATGAAGCGGAATTGGATAATAAATACCAAATGGAATCCCTTTCTCCTGAAGGTGTTTCGCCAGCTCGTCCCGCTTTCCGTTTTTTATCTTCAAGGTATATTGATGGAATACGTGCGTATCGCAATCTCCTACGGTAACCGGGGTTTGAATATGCTCATTTCCGTGAAAAGCTTCCGTGTACTTTAAGGCAGCCTCTTTCCTGGATTCATTATATATATCCAGCCTTTTAAGTTTTGCTCTTAAGACTGCCGCCTGAAAACTGTCCAGTCTCGAATTGACTCCAACCACATCATGATGATACCTTTCATACATCCCGTGATTCACAATACCCCTAATGGTGTGAGCTAACTCATCATTATTGGTGAATATCGCCCCTCCATCCCCATAGGCACCGAGATTCTTAGATGGAAAGAACGAAGTGGCAGCAACATCACCGATAGTTCCAGCTTTTTTGGTATTTCCACTTTTTGAATGATAATCTGCTCCAATAGCCTGGGCATTATCCTCAATCACGTAAAGACCGTGTTCTTTAGCTATCTCCATGATCGCATCCATATTGGCCACCTGCCCAAATAAATGAACCGGTACAATAGCCTTCGTATTTGGTGTAATCGCTTTTTTTATCTCCTCTGGATCAATATTAAAACTTTTAGGATCTACATCTACGAGTACCGGCGTTAATTGCAGCAATGCAATGACCTCAACAGTGGCTGCAAAGGTAAAATCGGCAGTAATCACTTCATCGCCCGGTTTTAATCCAAGACCCATCATTGCAATTTGAAGTGCATCCGTTCCATTGGCGCATGGAATCACATGTTTTACACTCAAGTATTCTTCCAATTCTTTTTGAAATGCATGCACATGTGGACCATTGATAAATGAAGTTTCCTCCAAAACCTGTTGCATTCCCTCATTTACTTCATTTTTTATACCTTCATACTGACCCTTAAGGTCAACCATTTGAATCTTTTTCATCTACAATTTTTTTCAGGTTTACGAAAATACGAAATATAGCCCCTATTGCCAATGCAATTATTATGAAAGGCCTATTTTAGCAAGCTCAAGCGTTTCAGGATGCATAAAATTTATAATATATTAGTACAACTCAGTAATCCTATTCTAAAAACTGCGGGAATTTTTAGTCCTAAACTGAAAGAATTTACCGAGGGTAGAGAAGATCTTTTCTCAAAACTGGAAAAATCTATTGATCCTTCGGAAAAGCATATTTGGATTCATGCTGCATCACTTGGTGAATTTGAAATGGCTGTCCCTGTGCTTGCAATGTTAAAAACGAAATATTCCGAATATAAGACAGTGGTGAGTTTTTTTTCACCTTCCGGCTATAAGAATAAGAAAAGTCATCCTCTGGTAGATCATTTTACCTATTTACCCCTGGATACACCAAAAAATGCCGATAGATTCCTTAAAATTATCGAGCCAGAAATGGCGTTTTTCATCAAGTATGACTTTTGGCCTAATTTCTTAAATGAATTGGAGAAAAGGAACGTTAGAACGTTTCTGGTTTCTGGTGTTTTCAGGAAAGATCAGGCTTTTTTCAAAACTTATGGTAAATGGATGGTTCAATCTTTAAAAGCCTTTGATCATTTTTTTGTTCAGAATAAAGAATCTGAAAACTTATTAAATTCTATTGGATTCAACAATGTGACGGTAAGTGGTGACACCAGATTTGACCGGGTGGCAGCACAAATTGAAGCAAATAATCAAATTGGTTTTATTGGAGAATTTAAACAGGATAGTTTACTGGTGGTTTGTGGCAGTACCTGGCCTGAAGATGAAAAATTATTATTAGATTTTATCAATACTTCCAGCAATATCAAATTTATTATTGCGCCACATGAGATCAAACCCGAGAAAATTCTGAAACTGGAAAGGGAATTGAGTATTCCTCACATCAAATATTCTACAAGAGAGAGAGAAGATCTAAAAGATTTTTCAGTTTTTATTCTTGACACCATCGGCTACTTGGGAAGGGCTTACAGCTATGCAGATATTGCGTATGTAGGTGGCGCTGCTGGAGATACAGGTTTGCATAATATTCTGGAACCGGCCACCTTTGGCATACCTATCATCATTGGTGAAAATTTCTCTAAATTCCCTGAAGCTGAACGCCTAAGACAATTAGCAGGACTATTTTCTGTTAAAAATTCAGATGAATTTTTAGAGATTATGACGAGATTAACTGAAGATTCAAACTTCAGAATAAAAACTGGAATGATCGCCGGTCACTATATCAACAGTAATACTGGAGCTACCAGGGTTTTGGAAGAATATCTTCAAAAAGTAGATTGAAAGACGTTAACATAGATTGCTAAAAAAAAGTAAAATATCTTCTATCCATTAGTTTTAGTTGTAATTTCGATCAAAATAACTTAAATAATTATTGACCATGAAGCGTTTATCAATTTTAGCAAGTGCGCTAATTATGTTCTCTTCAGTGCTTACTTCCTGTAGAGATACTACTGAAAAAGAAACGGTGGTAAGGGAAGTTGAAGTAGAGAAAAAAGAGGTAAAAACTCCTGAAGAAGCAGAAGAAAGAGAAGGAATTCTTGAAAGAACTGCCAAGAAAGTAGATGAGGAGGTAAATAAGGAAATTGACGAAGAAATAGAGAAAATAGGCGATGACAATTAAGTCAGGTCTATAAAATTTTAATAATAAATTACTAACTCCAAAAAATTTTAAAAGATGAAAAAACCAATTGTAATGTTCGCTTTAATGCTTTCCATGGGTATATTCTTTACTTCTTGTAGAGATACTGCCAATGAGAACGAAACTGACGACATGGAAATGTCTGACGATATGGATGATGTAGGTGATGATCTAGAAGACGCCGCCGATGATACTGGAAATGCTATTGAGAATGCCGCCAACGACACTGGTGATGCAATAGAAAATGCGGCAAACGAAACGGGTGATGCTGTTGAAAATGCTGCCAACGAGGTGGAAGATGAAGTTGAGAATAACGATGACTATTAATCATTGAAATCTTAAAAAATTTAAGCCCTTTCTATTGAAAGGGCTTTTTTTATTGCTTAAAAGATTTTAATTCTCTCTTTAGCTCGTTCATTGATTGCTGCAATTCCTGGAAAAGGCCATTATTGCTAGGGTTATCTAAATTGAAGGTCAGTTTTGAATTTACCTGCCAGATTTCCTGAATATCGTGGACATTAATTTCTAAAGGTAAATACTCTTCATTTATTGAAATTAGCAGAACCTTAGAGGGATCAGGCATTTTTTGAAGTTTTTTAACCAGTACTGAGTCATACATCACAATAACATACACCCTATTATTACTCGCCTCTTCTATACTCGGCACAGCTTTTCCCATAACCCATTCTCCCGGCCTGTAATCTGGTAACATACTGTCTCCTTCAATTTGAAAACCCCGGTAAGTTGCATTTCGAAATTCCGGCAACGGTATATCAAAAGCAGGTAATTGGTTATACCATTCCACATCCTGTACATTATGTGGATATCCGGCTGCCGCCTTTTGATTCACCAATACAATATTTTCTTTATCGGCATTGTCAACAGTAATAACTTTGGGGCTAACATCGCCCTTGGAAATTTTTAAATACTTCTGCCCACTTTCCCCAAATAACCACAAAGGATTTATCCCAAACTGGCGCAGCAATTCGGCAACTACTTTTCCTGAAAGCTTGGTTCTTCCGCGCTCGATATCTGCTGTAGAATTTTTTATACCGATCAACGTGGCAAATTCAGATTGCGTAAAATTATTCTCTTCTCGTACTTCCTTAAAATGTTTAATTTCAATAGATCCCGGTGTGCCCATAAATAGTGTATTAGGAATAATTCCAAAATTTAATCAAAAATATTGGATTTAATCCTATTTAACTAAAAAAGCTTCATATTATTTAGATATTCTGAATTTATCTTTAAAAGCGAGCAATCGTAATGCGTTAAGCACCACCACAAGGGTAGAGCCTTCATGAAACACCACGGCGATACCAATATTGGCCCAGCCGAATATGGTGGCCGGTAAAAGAAGGGCTACCACACCCAGGCTAATCCATAGATTTTGTTTAACGATCTGGTGAGCTTTTCTACTCAGGGCGATCGCAAAAGGAAGTATTTCAAGCTTATCTGCCATCAATGCAACATCTGCTGTCTCCAAAGCCACATCGCTCCCGGCAGCGCCCATGGCAATTCCAACAGTACTATTTGCCATTGCGGGCGCATCATTCACCCCATCCCCAATCATGGCGATTTTTGATCCATCTGTTTTCATTTCGTTTATACGCTCCACCTTTTCCTCGGGCAATAAACTTCCGTATGCATCTGTTAGTCCTATTTCAGAAGCAACCGCATTCGCCACCTGCTGGTTATCACCCGTGAGCATAATCATCTTTTTGATTCCGATCTTCTTAAGTTGAGCCAGGGTAGATTTTGCCATTTTTCTGGGAGTATCCATCAAAGCGATTATTCCACTAAATTCATTATTGTACTGAAGCAGCATCACGGTTTTTCCTTCCTTTTCCAGTGCTATCACTTTGGATTTTACTTCTGAAGGAATCTCGGTAACTTCATGATAAAGTTCCAAATTTCCGATCTTAATTGTCTCACCATTGATAGTGGCCTGTATCCCTTTTCCCTGTATTGCTTCTGAATCCTGAACTTCAAGCATACCATTTAAGCTTGTAAGTTTATCCTTGCCATCCCGAACTATAGCTTTTGCCAGAGGATGATTGCTGGTATTTTCCAGAGCTATTACTTTCTGTAAAAATTGATCCTGGGAAAGGCCGTTTAATAAAACAATATCTGTCATTCGAGGCTTCCCTTCAGTTAAGGTTCCGGTTTTATCGAAAGCTAAAGCCCTGAGGGTGCCCAAATCTTCGAGAGGCTTACCTCCCTTAATAAGTACTCCTCCCCTGGCCGCACGGGCAATTCCGCTAAGTACCGCCGAAGGTGTTGATATGGCCAGTGCACACGGGCTTGCCGCTACCAGTGCTGCCATAGATCTATAAAAGCTGTCCTGCCAGGATTCATCTACCACTAAAAAGGCGAAATTGAGTAGGATGATCAAGATGATCACCGAAGGAACGTAAAATCTCTCAAATTTATCGGCCAGAAGCTGAGTGGGAGACTTTTTTTCCTGGGCCTCCTGAACCATGGTAATAAGGCGGCTCAAAGTTGAATCCCGGGATTCCTTGATCACCTTTACTTCAATACTTTGATTGCCATTAATTGTTCCTGCATAGACGCGGCTCTCTTCAGGAATATTATCGATTGTTTCCGAATATTTTTCAGCATTTGGGAAAGGTTTTTTATCTACCGGGATACTTTCTCCTGTAATAGGCGCCTGATTAATACTGGTTCTCCCTGCAATAAGAATTCCATCGGCACTAAGGGTGGAATTTGGTCTAATTCGAATAACGTCCCCCACTTTCAAATGTTCAATACCAACTTCTACAAATTCGTTCCCTTCTTTTTTAAATGCGATCTTTGGAGCAAGACTGGTAAGTGATTCTATAGATTTTCTTGCTTTATTCATAGCCAGATGCTCCAGTGCATGTCCAAGACTAAATAGGAACAACAACAAAGCACCTTCAGCCCATTTATCTAGAAATGCAGCACCTATTGCTGCCACCAACATCAAAAAATCAATTTTAAATTTCCCATTGGAGATCCCTTTAATGGCATCCTTCAAAGTGAAATATCCACCAAAGCCATAAGAGATAAGATATGGAAACAGGACAAACAAAAAGTTTAATTGACTCAGGGAGTCGATCAAAAAACCAATCAATAGAAAAATCCCGCTGATTATGGCAAATATCAGTTCAGTTTTATTTCCAAAAATACCATCGTTATGAGGTTCACAGCATCCGTGACTATGTCCAGACATCCAGTTTCATTTTAATTTTTAACTATTCAGATATAATTGAATTGTGAAGCGAAGGTAAGTGGAAATTAATGCAACTTAAGTGCATAAATTAGCTGCACTTGTCACAAGTCCCTTTCAGAACAAGATTCATGTCCTGGGTAACGAAACCTTCAGGCAGGCTAATATGTGGAATCTTACGATCTGTAAGGCAAATGGTCTCATTACAATTAGTGCAATGAAAATGAAGATGTAGGTCCTGAGAATTATTTATTCCTGAATCAGGTTCACCCAGGGCATATTTAGCAACCCCAGTACCATCATCAATTTGATGGACCAAACCTTTTTTTTCAAAAGTTTTAATGGTACGATATAATGTCGTACGTTCTGATGTATCAAAACCGGACTCTATATCGTTCAAGGTCACTGCAACATTTCGCTTTCTTAGGAACTTATACATTAGAAGCCTTGTCGCAGTGGGACGAATATTATAAACTTTCAAAACTTTTTCTATCTCATCCATATCACGCAGAAATTAAACAAAGTTAGGATGAATTATGATAAAAAGTAAAACCCTCATCATTTAAAGAAGGATGTTGTTAGTTCTTACATAAGACAAGTTTCTGAAAGTTTCAAATTTTCACTATTTCTAATTTCGCCGACTGGAGACAACTGTACTGATAGGAATTGAACCTAAAGATTATAGTACACGTTTCTAAGTGGCAAACAGAGTCCTTGAAATTTGACTAAAAATTTTTCAAATAACCTTTAGTTCGATTATCCAAAAACCGATTATTAAAAGTAAAGAAATAAACATCCCTCCAAAAATCATTAATAACCCACGGCTTTGAACTTTTGTGTTGTAAATTTCTTCCTCCAGAAAATCTTTCTCAGCTTTTTCCATTTTCAGATAATTATCCACTCCAAGCTTTGATGCGATCTTTCCTTTAGAAGTAAGACGTACAACACCACGATTAGTGATGTCTATAAGTTTGTTTTCGCGTAGGGAATTAATAAAATTAATGGAAGTATTCTGTCTTAATTCTGACACCTGCATTCCTTCCCGGAATTTTCCTGATGTTTTTAAAATTGAATCCATATTAACACTTCATTAACTATTATATAACTCTAATTAACAAAATATATAAATGAATCCAAAATAAATTTTGGTAGCTATTATCAACAAATTATTAACCACTTCAAGTATGCGCCTTTAGTTATACTTTTTAAACTGCGCATATCTAAACACTCCGAAAATCAACAACGAAGATCCCTCAGAAATATTGAAAAAACAAAAATTTCATATTTAAGCCTATCTCTTAAGACCTAATTTAAATTTCCTTCTATGGAAACTGCCTGATCTATCCTCGCGATCAAATCGTTCCAATGATAACTCGTAAGCTGATGGTTAGTTCTAGATTTACGACGAATGATAGCTTTTTTCAGAGTTTCCAGCTCACCTCTCATCAATGGCATGATATCTGATTTTTTGATACTCTCAATTTCTCCTTCTTCTAAATTCTTCAAATATGAGGCGGCGGCATCTACATAAGACCTTTGCAGGTTTCTGCGATAAGCGTCTGTTTTTTCCCCATTGTACAATTCACGAAAAATCCCCCTACGTAAATCTTGCATTAAGTCTGAAACATTGTAAGCCTTCTCGGGTTGCTTCTCTTCATTGGCGACCATTCGCATTAAGCGATCCCTTTCCAGCACTTCCCGAAGTGCACGGGTCTGCATCTGCTGTACCCTTTCTATAGCACCAGAAGATTCGATCCTGCTTAGTAAATCTTCATTTAATAGCCATTCTGGAGTGGTAAAAGCTTCTTCATTCAGAAAAGCTACTGCATCCTTTTGGATTTCTGCCGGTACAGGTTCATAGATTGCCCCAGCCTGTTCAGAAGTCTTCCTGGTTTCATAAACCCCTCCAATATTAGTAATCACGTGATTTACATATCCCCTCCACATATAATTGAGTTCGCGGTAAACTTCCTCCAAATCGTCATATCCATAGCCATCTTTTGAAGTCCACTTTATCAAATTCGGCACTACTTTTTTGAGATTTTCCAATCCATACTCACTGGCTTTCACCTGGTCGCGACCCAGGCTTTCCCTTTGAGATTGAGGGTCTACCCCATCGTAACCACCACCGAATTCATAAACAGGATCCCCGGCCTTTTCTGCAATCCACTTATCAAGTATTTCTTTTTCAGCCTTGGGAGAATTAGCTTCCGGCAAATAACGATAACCCCAGTTGATCGCGTATAAATCATATGGCCCCATCATCCTTATATACCGAACATCTTTATCTTCTGGCTGGGCGACATAATTAACCCGGGCATAGTCCATAATGGAAGGTGTAAGTCCGTATTTCTGCGTAAATTCCGCAGACCTTAAAGAATCTGTAGGATACGCTGAACTGGCTTTCATATTATGCGGAAGTCCTAATGCATGCCCCACTTCATGAGCAATTACCATACGCATCATCTCACCAATTTCGGCTTCCGGGGTATTAAGTGTTCTTGCATTTGGATTTTGCGCACCCGCTTCTATCATAAAGCGATTTCTGTAAGACCTTAAATGATTGTGGTACCAGATAATATCACTTTCAATGATCTCCCCCGTTCTAGGATCTGAAACTGATGGTCCCACCGCATTTCTGGTGGTACTTGCAACATATCTTACTACCGAATAGCGTATATCTTCAGGACTAAATTCAGGATCTTCCTCTTTAGTAGGAGGGTCTTTCGCAATAATGGCATTTTTGAAACCCGCTTTTTCAAAAGCAACATTCCAGTCTTCTATCCCCTGCTTAAAATAAGGTCTCCATTTTTCAGGTGTTGCGGGATCCAGATAGTATACAATGGGTTTTACCGGCTCCACCAATTCCCCACGTTTGTAAGCTTCTATATCTTTAGGAACCAGTTGCCAGCGACGAATAATTTCGTAATCATCAGCCTTTAATTCTTCTGAATTATAATCGTATTTATCTATGGTGAACCAACCGACACGATAATCTGCCAGTCTTGGCTGCATTTTATCTTCGGGCAACAAGATCATCGACTGATTTAAAAGCATAGTGATAGTTCCAGCCTGATCTCTTTCCGGTGGTTCTTCGGCTTCATAGGTCATTACATGCTTTACCTCTATATTTTTGGGATATGAGTGGGCAGATTCAATATAAGATCTGCTTTTGTCAAGCTTCTTCACTTTGTACCTTTTCCGGAAGGAGGAGGACATACCATTTATAGCATTCACCTCTTCTTCGAAAAGATTCGTCACCTCAATCACCACATTGGAAGAGTCTGGAGAAAAGGCTTCAATTTTTGAACTAAAAAGGATAGGAAAGAAATTATTTGCCTGTACCGATTTATAAATAGGAGATTCTTCATCGCTCTGGTTTTCGAAGCTAATCACCTTCATATCAATGGTATTATTTCTGCGAACCCATCTCACCACCTGTTCATTCACCTTAGAACCTGCATTCACATACCCCCCGCCAAAACCATCCGGCACTCCGGCGATCCTGCTAACGAGCAACATATCCTTTTCAAGAAGATCTGCTGGAATTTCGAAATAGAGTTTATCGTCTGCAATATGTGTGACGAAAAGCCCTGTATCACTTTTGGCTTCCGAAGTAATGACTTCTGAATATGATTTAAAATCAGATTTCTTTTTTGCAGGTTTTGATGTCGATTCAGGGATTTGGGAAGTTTTACACCCGACACTAAAAACTGCCAGCGTTCCCAGAAGGATTATCTTTTTGAGCATGAAATAGAATTTGCTGCCCAAGATAAGGAAAGCTCGCGAAATTAGCCTTTGCTATTAGAGCAACTTTAAAAAAGGCACAAAAAAACCCTCAAAATCAACAGATTAAGAGGGTCTTTGGTACTCGGGACGGGACTTGAACCCGTACGACCTAATGGTCATTGGATTTTAAGTCCAACGTGTCTACCAATTCCACCACCCGAGCGTGGTAGTTTATTTGAGCGAAAAACGGGATTCGAACCCGCGACCTCCACCTTGGCAAGGTGGCGCTCTACCAACTGAGCTATTTTCGCGATTTTTAAGAACTTTACAATATTGGCAACGCCTTTATTGCGGAGGCAAATTTAAGACAAATCTTATAACAGCAAAGAATTTTTTCAGAAAAAAAATAGCTCTAGGCTATAAGTATTAAGCCTTAAGCTTTTAGAAGCATAATCAATTTAATAACTACAGTTTAGCAATTGATAATGACTTTTCTTGAAGATCCTGAAACTCCGCAGGTAGAGATTTCTCAGTCGCTACACTTCTTCGAAATGACAAAATCAAACAGTGAATTCAGAAGTACGAAGTACGCACTGACAAAAACCTAACGTTTACAGACTAACAACTGTAAAGAGATTCCTTCGCGGAGCTCGGAATGACAATTCCAAAAAACAATTATCAATTGTCAACTATCAATCATCCACTATTTCTTACCAAGCATACGCTTGATCTCATTCAGCTTCATCAAAGCTTCCACAGGGGTTAATGTATCTATATCAATGCCCAGTAATTCCTGTTTTAGGTCTTCCAGTAAGGGATCATCCAGATTAAAGAAACTGAGCTGCATTTCATCTTCAGCAGATTTTTTCAATACAGTCCCAGAGTCTTCCATAGAATGTGATGCTTCCAGTTTTTTGAGGATTTTATTTGCCCTATGTAAAACCATCTGCGGCATTCCAGCCATTTTTGCAACATGAATACCAAAACTATGCTCGCTACCTCCCGGCACAAGTTTCCGAAGAAAAAGCACATTATCTTTTAACTCTTTTACCGATACATTAAAATTCTTGATTCTCTCAAAGGTTTCACACATTTCATTTAATTCATGATAGTGTGTTGCAAATAATGTTTTTGGTTTTGCAGGATGTTCGTGCAAATATTCACTAATTGCCCAGGCTATGGAAATCCCATCATAAGTACTGGTTCCACGACCAATTTCATCTAACAGTACTAAACTACGAGCTGAAATATTATTTAAAATACTCGCTGTCTCATTCATCTCTACCATAAAAGTAGATTCGCCCATAGAAATATTATCACTAGCCCCTACCCTGGTAAAGATCTTATCCACCAGACCTATTTCCGCAGCTTTTGCGGGAACAAAACTTCCCATTTGCGCCATCAAAACAATGAGGGCAGTTTGCCTCAGGATTGCCGACTTACCACTCATATTGGGTCCAGTGATCATAATTAGCTGCTGTTCTTCCCGGTCCAGATATAGATTATTGGTTACAT
>CAXGBX010000006.1:0-18470 GCA_964008195.1 uncultured Flavobacteriaceae bacterium | reverse complement strand
TGTAAGAAAGAAAATATTCTTCGGATTTTCTCCTGTGCTAGGTTCCTGGATATTCTGTATATGGTGTATTGGATAACTTACCCTGGTATTTTGAGTAATACTGGTATTTTCAAAATCTACGTCTCCTTTATCATTAAGAACTACATTCTCCAGAATAGCACCTGGTTTAATGGCTCTAAAAATATCAGGTTCATTTTCTTCTGAAAGGTTGATAACCTTAGCATAACAACCTCCTTCAAAATTAAAAATGGTATTCTCTTCCGTCCAGCCGTGTTCATCATCTCCTATCAACCTTCTTTCAGGATCTGCAGAAAGTGTAGTTTTACCCGTACCTGATAATCCGAAGAAAATCGCTGTATCTCCATCTTCCCCTACATTTGCTGAACAATGCATAGGCAATGTGTTCTTGTAAACCGGGAGTACAAAGTTTAATGCTGAAAAGATTCCTTTCTTGATCTCCCCGGTATATCCTGTACCTCCTATAAGGGCAATTTTCTTACTGAAGTTCAGAATAGCAAAGTTTTCCTGCCTGGTACCGTCAATTTCCGGGTCGGCTTTAAAGCCAGGAGCATTAACAACCAACCAGTCTTCTTTGAAATTTTCAAGTTCCGCATCACCCGCACGTAAGAACATATTGAATGCAAAAAGATTTGACCATGGATATTCGTTTATAACCCGAATATTTAAACGGTAATCATTATCTGCACAAGCATAAGCATCTCTGGCATACACCTCTTTATCGTTTAGATAAGCAGTAACTTTTTCATAAAGCTTATCAAACTTATCTGGATCAAAAGGAATATTGATATCTCCCCACCACACTTTATCTTTAGTGACCTCATCTTTTACAATGAATCTATCCTTTGGAGACCTTCCGGTAAACTCACCGGTATTGACAGCTAAAGCTCCAACTGAGCTTTCTACTCCCATACCTAGTCTTAAAGTTTCCTGATGTAATTCTTCCGGAGATAGCTGATAGTGTACTGTGGCATTATTGATCCCGTAATCCTCTAACGAAATCGTTTTCGTAATTTGGGTGTTATCGACCATAAAAAATCAATTCTGTTGTTTGTTTAGGCGTACAAAAGTAAAAATCTTATCAAGATAAAACGTTAAACAGAATCAATTTATTTCTTTTTTAACTTTATGAATTTCAGCATTAAAATAACCCAACCAGCAATTAAAAGCGTCCCTCCTAAAGGAGTCAATAAGGCTATTGAAGTAAAGTCTATTCCAGAGATTACTGCTGTGCTCAATAAATAAATAGAACCGGAAAAGAGAATGATTCCTATACAGATTAAATAATATATAGATTTTGATACTTTATCAGAAAGAACATTGATTCCTCCAAGTATCAAAAGCAATAAAGCATGATACATTTGAAATCTTACACCGGTTTCAAAAGAATTTAATGATGCTTCTGAAATTGTTCCTTTTAAGCCGTGAGCAGCAAATGCTCCAAGAATTACAGCCAGCAATCCTAAAAGCGTACCGGTTATTAAAAATTTCCTGTTCATACTTTCAATTTTATTTCAATCAAAGTTTTAATACATTCGTCCAACTACACAAAACTAACTTAATTTATGCGAGAAATTTTAATTGTTGGAGCAGGAAAATCTACTTCTGTTCTCATAGATTACATGCTAGGACAGGCTGACAAAGAAGACCTTTTTTTAAGGATTGGAGACCTTGATTTAGAAAACGCCAGGAAAGCCTGTAGCAATCATTCAAAATGTGAAGCTTTCCAACTTGATGTTTTCAAAGCTGAAAGCAGGGAACCGGCAATAGAAAGAGCAGATATTGTGATTTCCATGCTTCCGGCAAGATTTCATATTGAGGTAGCCAGAGATTGCGTGAAATTTGGAAAAAACATGGTTACGGCCTCTTATATTAGTGATGAAATGAAAGCACTAGATGAGGACGTAAAAGCAAAAGGCCTGGTATTTATGAACGAAATTGGCGTAGATCCCGGGATAGACCACATGAGTGCCATGCAAGTGATAGATAGAATAAGAGACAAAGGCGGGAAAGTGATACTGTTTGAATCTTTTACCGGTGGCCTGGTTGCTCCTGAAAGTGATAATAATCTCTGGAATTATAAATTCACCTGGAACCCAAGAAATGTAGTGGTTGCCGGACAGGGAGGAGTTGCAGAATTTATCCAGGAAGGAAAATATAAATATATTCCTTATCATCGACTATTCCGAAGAATAGAATTTCTACAAATTCAGGATCATGGAAAGTTTGAAGGTTTGGCCAACAGGAATTCGCTCAAATACCAAAGTATTTATGGCCTGGAAGATGCCCTAACATTATATAGGGGAACCATTAGAAAAGTAGGTTTCAGCCGGGCATGGAATATGTTTGTTCAATTAGGCATGACCGATGATAGTTTCGAAATGAAGGATTCTGAAAATATGAGCTACAGGGATTTTGTAAACTCCTTCCTTCCCTATTCTCCAAGTGATTCCGTAGAATTAAAGGTTCGTCATAACCTGAAAATAGATCAGGATGATATTATGTGGGAAAAGCTTATAGAATTAGATCTATTCAACCCAGATAAAAAAATAGGTCTTAAAAATGCTACTCCGGCGCAGGCTCTTCAGAAGATATTGATGGAAAAATGGTCTTTAGCAGAAGATGATAAAGATATGATCGTGATGTATCATAAGTTTGGTTATGAATTGAATGGAGAGAGAAAGCAGATTGACTCTACCATGGTTCACATTGGCGAAGATCAATCAAAAACAGCGATGGCAAAAACTGTAGGCCTGCCTGTTGCAATGGCAACAATTATGATTCTTAACGATGAAATTAAAACTCATGGGGTTCAGCTACCTATAAATAAAGAAGTTTATGAACCAATATTAAAAAAGCTGGAGGAGCATCATATCAAATTTGAAGAAAAAGAGACTGAATATCTCGGATATAATCCATTTGGAGAGGTAGGCAATTAGAATTGGAAAGCATTTTCGTATTTTAGCTTAACGACCAAAAATTATGCTATGAAGATTATTAATGATAGTGTTAAGCTAGATGGAATTGATAAAACAATTCTCACTTCCCTCATGAAGGATGCGAAAAAACCAATTTTAGAGATTGCCAAGAATATAGGAATAACAGGTGCTGCCGTGCATCAGCGTTTACGAAAACTTGAAAAATCAGGTTTAATCGAAGGTTCCAGGATGATGCTGGATGCCCGCTTGCTGGGATACAAAACCATGGCATTTGTAGGTGTATATCTGGACAAGGCTGTGAGCAATCCGCAAGCGGTAAAACAGCTTAGTGAAATTCCTGAAGTAATAGAATGTCATTATACAACCGGGAACTGGTCTATTTTTCTAAAAGTACTTTGTACAGATAATGAACATCTAATGCATGTTCTCAATAAGAATATTCAGGCAATTGAGGGAGTTTCCAGAACAGAAACTTTTATTTCTTTGAATCAGCAGATAGACAGGCAGATTAAGATCTAAAAGGCTGTTTAAAAAGTAGTAAAACCGTCATCCTGAACTTTATTCAGCTTGACGAAACAATTACTTTTTAAACAGACTCTTTAGTTTTATATTGAACTCATTTAAACTTTTAGGATTGTAGCGAAAATTAGCAATTTTGAAGCCAATTAAAAAAGTTTAAACGAGTTCACGATTTGGGATTAATCCCTTCCCATAAATATACCTACAAAATAAAGCAGTGTAGCCAGTGATCCAACGGCTGCAACCACATAAGTTCTGGCCGCCCATTTTAAAGAATCTTCAGCAGCATCATGTTCCGCAGCGGTTAACATATTTTCATTTTCCAGCCATGCCAATGCCCTATTACTTGCGTCATACTCTACCGGTAAGGTAATAAAGCTGAAAAGCGTTCCCATTCCATACATGATAATTCCAATAAGAAGGACTGTTTGACCTACTCCAACTCCAACCATGGTCATTAGAATAAGACCACCAAAGATTGCCCACTGGGAAAGTTTGGAAGCTACGCTAACCACTGGCACCAGTTTACTTCTCATTTGCAACCAGCTATAAGCCTTTGCATGTTGGATCGCATGTCCACATTCGTGTGCTGATACTGCGGCGGCGGCGGCATTTCTCTGAGAGTAAACACCCTCACTAAGGTTCACTGTTTTCTTGGTGGGATTATAATGATCTGAAAGCATTCCCGGCGTAGAGATCACTTTTACATCTGTAATCCCATTATCCCGAAGCATTTTCTCGGCGATCTCTTTTCCGCTCATCCCATTTTGAAGATGAACTTTGGAGTACTTTTTAAATTTACTTTTGAGCCTGTTGCTCACATACATACTTACTAAAAAAATAAGTCCTGCAATTATATAATATCCCATCATGGTCTAAAATTTTTATCTGTTTTCGAAATTTAAATATATCAAAAACCTAGCCATTAGATTGCCATGACAATCGATATAAAATTTGGTTAGCGTTAATAAATATTAAAATCTATCAATGATTTTCAAAATAGTCGCTTTATATTTCACAAATTCAGATATTAGCTATATTTGCAAACGATTAATAAAAAGCAGCTATGCAATACAAAAGAATACTTTTAAAACTATCTGGAGAAGCTTTAATGGGAAACCGCCAATATGGCATTGATCCCGAGCGACTGGCAGAATATGCTGCGGAAATCAAATCGGTAGTTGATAAAGGTGTAGAACTGGCGATTGTAATTGGTGGAGGAAATATTTTTAGAGGAGTAGCAGGAGCAAGCCGCGGAATGGATCGTGTACAGGGAGATCACATGGGAATGCTGGCAACGGTAATTAACGGACTTGCATTACAAAGCGCCCTGGAAGATGCCAACATCCAAACCAGGTTACAATCGGCAATTAAAATCAATGAAGTAGCAGAACCTTTTATCCGCCGTAAAGCAATAAGGCATCTGGAAAAAGGAAGAGTGGTGATTTTTGGAGGCGGAACAGGAAACCCTTATTTCACTACAGATTCAGCTGCAGTTTTAAGAGCCATAGAGATCAAAGCAGATGTGATCCTGAAAGGTACACGAGTAGACGGGATCTACACTTCAGATCCTGAAAAGGACAAAGGAGCAACCAAATTCGATTTCATTACATTTGAAGATGTACTTAAAAAGGGTTTGAAGGTCATGGATACAACAGCCTTTACATTAAGCCAGGAAAACGAATTACCAATAATAGTTTTTGACATGAACAAACCGGGCAACCTGCTCAAGGTTACCACAGGGGAGCGTGTTGGAACCAAAGTGAACTTATAAATTTCAAATTGTAAATTATATTTAAAATGGATGAAGTTGAATTTATTTTAGAAGAGACAAAAGAAGGAATGGAAAAAGCCATTACTCATCTTAAAAAACAACTTTCGAATATACGTGCCGGAAAAGCCAGTCCAAGTATGCTGGGTAGTGTAATGGTGGAATACTATGGGTCGCAAACCCCGTTACAACAAGTGGCAAACGTAAACACACCAGATGCCAGAACGCTATCTATTCAACCATTTGAAAAAAGCCTGATCCAGGAAATTGAAAGAGGGATTATGCTGGCAAATCTGGGCTTTAACCCAATGAATAATGGTGAAAGTGTGATTATTAATGTTCCTCCTCTTACAGAAGAAAGAAGAAAGCAGCTCTCTAAACAGGCAAAAGCGGAAGCGGAAGACGCAAAAGTCGGGGTTAGAAATGATAGAAAATCAGCTAATCAGGAATTAAAGAAACTGGATATTTCTGAAGATTTACTGAAAAGTGCTGAAGATGATGTTCAGGAATTAACCAATACTTATATTGAGAGAATAGACAAGATCCTTTCAGTAAAAGAAACAGAGATCATGACGGTTTAATGATCTTCTAAATACATAAGTATGCCGGTTTAGATCTGTTATAAAAACAGGTTTAACCCGGCATTTTTCATTTAAGACCTTATATAAAAAAGCCATGCGCTACCCCTTTTTCTTATTATTTTTCATTTTTGGATGCTCCCTTTTTGGACAGAAGTCCATCCAGGGAAGGGTCATTAATAAAGAGACACGGGAACCACTGGCTTATGCCAAAATTCAACCAAACCAAGGCCCTCAAATTCTTACCAATATAGATGGTAGTTTTAAGATTGAACTATCAAAGGATCCTGATAAACTTAGTATTTCCTATGTTGGATTTGAAACGATGCAGATTGATATAACCAGGGCAACGCAATACCTCCAGGTTGGAATGACACCAAGCTTTGAAGAGCTTGAAACAGTTACAATCTCCACCGGCCCCAACCCGGCAGAAGAAATTATAAGAAAAGCGATTGAAAAACGGGATTTGAACGATCCTGAAAAAGTGCTGAAAGCTTATAAATATACTTCTTACACAAAATTTATAATAGATAACGAATTCAATGGCATTTCCCTGGATGCCGACTCTACTTCTACAGCTATTCAAACAATTATAAATGAAGGCAGGGCCTATCTCTCAGAGAAAGTTTCAGAAAAGTCTTACTCCTTAAAAAATGGAAGAAGGGAAGATGTAATTGGAATTGAAACTGCAGGCTTTAAAAAACCGGTTTATAATGTCTTAGCTATGGAGGTGAATCCCTTTTCACTCTATAAGGAGGATTATAAACTATATAAAACCCCATATGCCGGGCCTTTAGCTAAAGATGCCCTAAAAAATTATAATTATCAAATACTGGATACGATAGTTTCAGAAAGGCCTTCGTATATGATTTATTTTAAGCCTAAAAGAGAAAAAATTGTTGCTGGTCTTGAGGGGATTTTGTACCTGGATACTGAAAGTTTTGCAATTCAAAAAGCAGTTGCACAACTTCTAGGAGAAATTAGGCTGGAGATCACCCATCATTATAAATTCTATCCTGAAAAAAATCTTTGGTTTCCTTCTTCCCAAATAACCAGGATTAGACCAGGAGCAGGAGGAAAAGAAATTTCGGTTTTCGGAGGCTCCATTTCAGTAGGTGCTGTCCAGAAAGGAAAAGGCTTGATTAATAGTATTTTTGGATCTCAAGAGGTTTCTAAAGATTTTTATCTTAACTCTACTACTGTAAATTATAATATTGATCTGGACATTGAGCCACAGGTCAAAAAGACAGATGCAGAAATATTTGTAACTCCTGAAGCTCCAATTAAAGATCCAGATTTCTGGAATAAAAATAGAAAAATAGAGTTCTCATCCCGCGATGAGGCGACAAAAGAGAAGGTAGACAGCCTTATCAAAGCCGGTAATGTAGAAAGAAAGATAGAAGTAAAAAAGGCCATGGCCTCTGGATCTTATCCCCTGGCTTTTTGGGATCTTGACCTGAGTAAAATTTTTAAATTCAATAATTATGAAGGAATAAGGCTGGGAATTGGAGGCAGGACCAACGACCGGGTTTCAGATAAATTCAATATTAATGGATATACTACCTATGGATTTAAAGATGAAGTATTTAAATATGGACTTGGCACACAAATCTATCTGAACAAACAGAATGGAACCAAACTCAATTTTAATTTTTCCAGGGATATTAAAGAGGTGGCATCATTCGATTATTTAAAGGGACAAAATACATTCTCTATTCTGGAACCCAGATTTGTAAATATTAATTTCTTTTATAATTATCGAAGATATTCTACAGGATTGGAACATCAATTTTTTCCAAAACTTGACACTCAATTAAGACTTTCAAAAGAGGACATCTGGCAAATAAGAGATTATAGTTATCTGGAAAATTCTGAAGAAATTCAGGATTATGATCTTACCACCGCAAGCTTCTCGTTTCTATGGAGACCCTTTTCAAGATTTTTAAATACACCCGATGGCAACATTATTCTTGAAAAAGCTTTCCCTCAATTTACAGGACAAATTGAGCAATCGTTTGCAGCTTTTGGAGGCGATTTTAATTTTACCAGGATTGGTTTAAAGGCAGAACATGAAATTAAGAGACTGGATCGCTCAAGAACTGAATTCATTCTTGAAGGAAATTATGCATTTGGGGATATTCCCCTAACCCATGTTTTTCACTCCTATCCCAATAACCCAGGCAGGGAAGGGATCATGAGAAGATTTTCAGTGGCAGGAAGGAACAGTTTTGAAACGATGTATTTCAATGAGTTTTATAGTACTCGCCAGGGAATGCTTCACGTGCGGCATCAATTGAGGCCATTCCTAATTTCAAAGAATTTCCAGCCTGAGCTAGTATTTATCTCAAGACACGCTATTGGGGATTTTGACGACCAGGAAAGACATCAGAATGTTTCTTTTAACACCCTCGAGCATGGATATTCTGAAGCCGGATTAGAATTGAACAAGCTTCTGGCAGGTTTCGGACTCAGTTTTGCCTATAGGTACGGCGCATATCACTTACCAGGATTTAAGGAAAATTTCAGCTTTAAATTTACACTCCAACTTCAACTTTAGCAGCGGTAATTAATCGTTTAATACCAAACTAATTACAGAAGCTTTTTCTACCTTTGCGCCGCTAAATTGAAGCCATGCAGAAGATCTTTAGCTTTGGATTCTGGAACTCCATCGCCAGCCTTATTTTAAGGAACAGAATTGTAATAATCCTATTTATTGCGATTGCTACTTTTTTGCTTTCTACTCAATGGAAGAACATGCGCTTTTCTTTTACGGAAGCGAACCTCATGCCAGACGATCATGAAGTGAATATTGCTTACCACGATTTTCTGGATAAGTTCGGTGAAGAAGGAAACTTAATTTTGCTCGGGGTTCAGGATTCTGCTCTTTTTACTCCTGAAAAATTCAAAGCCTGGAACGAGCTTACAGCAAAGCTCACAAAATATCCCGAAGTTGACCAGATAATTTCCCCTGCAAACCTTCAGGAACTTAAAAAATTTGAAGATCCCAAGAGATTTGAAATGGTGCCGGTCTTGGAAACTGACTCGCCGGATAGCCAGGAACTTGATAATTTTGAAAACAAACTTTTTACTGAACTGCCATTTTACGAGAATCTGGTTTACAGTTCCCACTCCAATACCATACAGTCTGCTCTCTACCTGAATAAAGAACTGGTTAATACCAAAGCAAGGAAAATATTTGTGCTGGAAGAACTGGATCCTTTAATCCAGAAATTTGAAGAACAACATGGTATTGATGTAAGGGTTTCAGGAATGCCCTATATCAGGACGTTAAATGCGCAAAATATTGTTGATGAAATTGGCCTTTTTATCCTGGCAGCCTTAATCGTAACCTCACTGATCTTCTTTTTCTTCTTTAGATCTATTCGGGCTACCATTATCTCTATGCTTACAGTATGCGTAGGTGTAATGTGGGCTTTCGGCGTCATAGGACTTTTACATTATGAAATCACTATACTTACAGCGCTAATTCCGCCTCTAATTATAGTTATCGGAATTCCCAACTGTATTTTCCTTATCAATAAATATCAACAGGAAATAAAAAAGCATGGGAATCAGGCGAAATCACTACAACGGGTAATCACCAAAGTAGGAAATGCTACTTTATTGACTAATGTGACCACGGCTTCTGGTTTTGCTACTTTTATATTAACCGACAGTCAACTGCTAAAAGAATTTGGCGTGGTAGCTTCCATCAATATTCTGGCAATTTTCATATTAAGCTTGTTGATCATCCCGATTATCTACAGCTATTTAAAACCACCACGGGACAGGCATTTAAAACATCTTAATAAAAGGTGGATAGGTGGCTTCGTAGGTTGGATGGAAAACATGGTGCGCCATCACAGGATTGCCATCTATATTGCCTCTGTTTCACTTCTTGTATTAAGCATTGTAGGTATTTACACAATCAAAGTTTCTGGAAGCATTCTGGAAGATATGCCTGGGAACACACAATTCTTTGAAGATGTGAAATTCTTTGAACGGGAATTTGACGGCGTGATGCCTTTGGAAATCCTGGTAGATACCAAAAGACCTAAAGGCGTTTTAAAACTTTCCACGTTAAAGAGAATGGAAGAGCTTGAAAATTTTATTCAGGAAATCCCCGAACTTTCCAAACCTCTTTCTGTAAATAGACTGGTAAAATATTCGAAACAGGCATATTATAATGGAAACCCAAAATATTATCAGCTACCCTCTTCCCAGGAACGTAATTTTATAATGCCTTATGCAAAGAGTCTTTCTTCTAACGAAGGGATTATGCAATCGTATATAGATTCTACGGGGCAATATGCCAGGATCACCACTTTTATGAAGGATGTGGGTACCGAGAAAATGGAAGAAATTGAAAACGATCTTTTACCACAGATCAAAAAGATTTTTCCGGAAGAAAGATACGATGTCTCTATAACCGGTAAAGCCCTTTTATTTCAAAAAGGAACTAATTACCTGGTAAAAAACCTGATCATCTCTCTAGGTCTCGCTATCCTACTAATTGCATTATTAATGGCATGGATGTTCAGGAGTTTTAGGATGATACTTATTTCTCTGGTACCAAACTTACTACCCTTATTGGTCACTGCCGGAATTATGGGCTTTCTTGGAGTACCTATCAAGCCATCTACAATTCTGGTGTTTAGTATAGCATTCGGAATTTCTGTAGATGACACCATCCACTTTCTAGCAAAATACAGGCAGGAACTAAAAGCAAATGACTGGAAAATCAAACGTTCGGTGTACGCCTCTTTGAGAGAAACCGGAGTGAGTATGTTTTACACTTCCATTGTACTGTTTTTTGGATTCTCGGTATTTATGATTAGTAGTTTTGGGGGAACGGTTGCATTGGGCGGACTTGTTTCAGCCACGCTCTTATTTGCCATGCTGGCCAACCTGTTATTGCTGCCTTCATTATTGCTTTCACTGGAAAAAAGTATTGCAAACAAAGAGGTACTGAGAGAACCGGCAATGAAAATTATTGAAACCGAAGAAGACGAAAAAAATTATAACGCTGAAGATCCAAAGAATTTATAAAAAAGCCTGCTTGCTAAGCTTCAGGCGAAAAACTATCTTTGTTTTTTCTAAATTTCAACTAAATGATACAAGCAAAAATCGCTGAAATACTGGAAAGCGATCAGTTTTTACAGGAACACCATGTTAAAGGTTGGGTACGCTCTTTCAGGAGCAACCGGTTTATCGCCCTTAATGATGGTTCAACTATTAAAAACCTTCAGTGTGTTATCGATTTTGAAAATACTCATGAAGACCTTATCAAAAGAATCAACGTTGGTGCCGCTATTTCAGTAAAAGGTACTTTGAAAGAGAGTCAGGGAAGCGGACAACGTGTAGAGATAGAAGTTACGGAGCTAAAAATTCTTGGAGATGCAAATCCAGAAGAAGTAAAACTTACCATTCTTTCTCCTAAAAAACACAGTTTGGAGAAACTCCGTGAACAGGCACACTTAAGAGTACGTACCAATACTTTTGGAGCGGTGATGCGCGTAAGAAGCAAATTGTCTTTTGCTGTACATAAATACTTCCAGGAGAAGAATTTCTATTATGTGAATACTCCTATTATAACTGGAAGTGATGCTGAGGGAGCCGGGGAAATGTTTAAAGTGACCAATCTGGACATGAAGAACCCTCCAAAAAATGAAGACGGGAGCATTAATTTTAAAGAAGATTTCTTCGGAAAAGAGACCAACCTTACGGTTTCGGGGCAATTAGAAGCTGAAACTTTTGCTCTTGGACTTGGCCAGGTTTATACTTTTG
The DNA here is from genome assembly GCA_964008195.1 of uncultured Flavobacteriaceae bacterium. Taxonomy (GTDB): domain Bacteria; phylum Bacteroidota; class Bacteroidia; order Flavobacteriales; family Flavobacteriaceae; genus Christiangramia. The sequence continues at coordinate 6,858 of CAXGBX010000006.1, read as the reverse complement.
GGCCAACATTCAGGGCTGAAAATTCCAATACTTCACGACATCTTGCTGAATTCTGGATGATCGAGCCGGAAGTTGCTTTTTGCGACCTGGATCAGAATATGGATCTCGCAGAAGACTTCATAAAATACGTGCTGAGATACATCATGGAGCATGCTAAAGATGATCTTGAATTTTTAGCTGAAAGGCAGGAAAGTGAAGATAAGCTGAAGCCGAAAGCTGACCGTAGCGAAATGAACCTTCTTGAAAAGCTGAATTTTGTATTGGAAAACAACTTCAAAAGAGTCAGTTACACCGAAGCTATCGAGATTCTGAAGAATTCAAAACCTAACAAGAAAAAGAAATTCAATTATATAATTGAAGAATGGGGTGCCGATCTTCAAAGTGAACATGAACGATTTCTTGTAGAAAAGCATTTTAAATGTCCGGTAATCCTTTTTGATTACCCGGCAAATATCAAGGCTTTCTACATGAGAATGAACGAGGATGGAAAGACCGTTAGAGCTATGGATATTCTTTTCCCAGGGATTGGAGAAATTGTTGGGGGAAGCCAGCGTGAAGAACGTTTGGAAGTCTTGAAGGAAAAAATGGCAAAACTTGATATTCCTGAAGAAGAGCTTTGGTGGTATCTAGATACCCGTAAATTTGGAACCTGTGTACATAGTGGGTTTGGACTTGGTTTTGAAAGACTTGTACAATTCACCACCGGGATGGGGAATATTAGAGACGTAATTCCATTCCCGCGTACCCCGCAGAACGCAGAATTTTAACAAATTGAAAATACTAGAATCGCATATAGTTCCTGCAATCTCCGAAAAAATTAGGTTGCAGGAATATGCGGTTTCTATTTTTACTTCCATCCAAACCCGAAGCGGTTTAAAAAAAGCCATCAAAAAAGGAGAGATTATTCTTGATGGAGAAAAAGCTCAAACCGGAGACTGGATTAAGCCTGGGCAGAAAATTGAAGTTTTAAAGCTATCTTCTGAAAACAAAAAGATCTTCAAACTTGATATTGAAGTTTTATTTGAAGATGATCATATAGCTGTGGTACACAAACCACCCGGTTATCCTACCAGTGGTAATTTTTTCAAAACAATAGAAAATGCGCTACCTTATAATTTGGCTAAATCAAGTGAATTTGATGCCCTTCCATATCCATTACCTGCCCACAGGTTAGACAATCCCACCTCCGGAATTTTACTTTGTGCTAAAACACGAAGTTCATTAATAAAACTGCAGGAAGCTTTTGCGAAAAAGGAAGTTGAGAAAAGTTATTTCGCAATAATTCATGGTACTGTCGAAAAGAAGCTGAAATTAGATTCTGAAATTGATAAAAAACCTTCTATTTCTATTGTAAAGCCAATAGAATTATATCATATCAATTCTAACAGATTTAGCCTCGTAGAATTAAATCCATTGACTGGACGCACGCATCAGTTAAGAATTCATTTAAGTAAAAATCAAACGCCTATTATCGGTGACCCTCTCTACGGAAATGAAGAAAATGAATATTTCAATGGAAAGAACTTATACTTATTTGCCGCAAAAATTTCATTTGAACATCCGGTTCTAGAGAATAGGTTAGAGTACCAATTAAAGCTTCCTAAAAAATTCAGGAACCTGGATTATTATCGCGTGCATTAACAAAAGTTTACCACAATCAGAAGGTATGCCAAAGTCGAGTTGGCTCGTATTTTCCTTATTTTTGTTAGACAAGCACGAATTATGCTAAAGCAACAGTTAAATTTTAAATTATCACAAAAGCTATCTCCTCAGCAGATACAGCTCATGAAATTAATTCAATTGCCTACCCAGGCTTTTGAACAACGTATCAAGGAAGAATTAGAGGAAAATCCGGCGCTTGAAGATGGGAAAGAAGAGCGTATAGATGAATATGACGACCTGGGGAATGAAAATTCTGAAGACGATTATGATAATGAAACTATAGAAACTGAGATTGATGTAGATGAATATCTTAGTGATGATGAAATTCCCAGTTACAGGCTTAATGCCAATAATTATAGCCCTGATGATGATGACAAACAGGTGCCTTATGCAGCGGGAACTTCTTTTACCCAACATTTAAAAACACAGCTAAGTACTTTTAGATTTGAAGAAACGGAACAGGAAATCGCAGAATTTCTCGTAGGTAGCGTAGATGAAAGTGGATATATTAGAAGAACTGTCCAGGATATTGTAGATGACCTGGCCTTTACCCAGAATATTTATACAGACGAGGAGACCGTCGAAAAAGTGCTTAATAAAGTTCAGAAACTGGATCCTGCCGGAGTGGGCGCCAGAAGTCTGGAAGAATGCCTTTTGATACAGCTACACAGAAAAGAACCTACCAAACAGGTAGAGCTTGCCATAGACATTATGGAACGCTCTTTTGATCATTTCAGCAAGAAACATTATACCAAGCTTTTAAGTCGTCATGACATCTCTGAAGACCAACTGCGTGAAGCTATTGATGTAATTGAGCATCTTAACCCTAAACCGGGTGGAACTTATTCTGGAAATACCCGAATGGTGGAGCATGTAATACCAGATTTCACCATAAAAATTGAGGATGGAGAATTGCAACTGACCCTCAACGGGAGAAATGCCCCGGAAATGCATATTTCCAGGGATTACAATAATATGCTTAAGGGCTATAAAGAGTCGAAAGAGAAAACAAAAGCTCAGAAAGATGCGGTAATGTTCATTAAGCAAAAGCTTGATGCCGCTAAATGGTTTATAGAAGCTATTAAACAACGTCAGCAAACTTTGATGGTAACGATGAGTTCAATTATGAACTATCAGAAAGAATACTTTTTAACCGGGGACGAGCGTAACCTTCGCCCTATGATTCTAAAAGATATTGCAGATGAAATAGAAATGGATGTTTCTACCGTTTCCAGAGTAGCAAATTCTAAATATGTTGACACCCCCTACGGCACAAAATTGATCAAAGAATTCTTTTCTGAATCTATGACCAATGACCAGGGAGAGGAAGTCTCTACCAGGGAAATCAAAAAGATCCTGGAAATGTCTATAGACGAAGAGAACAAACGTAAACCTCTCACCGATGAAAAACTCGCTAAGGTTTTGAAAGATAAAGGCTATCCTATCGCGCGAAGAACTGTAGCAAAATACAGGGAGCAGCTAGATATACCAGTTGCAAGATTACGTAAAGAGATTTAATGAAAATTCTGCTTAAGCTTGCCTCCTATCTCTTCCATCCCTTATGGATGCCGCTACTGGGCAGTCTATTTTATTTTCTTTTTATTCCGCGTTATTTCCCAGAAGAAATTGTTAAAGCAAAGCTATTAGCGATTTCCATTATCACTATTTTTATTCCGATCGTCTTTTATTTTCTACTGAAAAACCTTGGAAAGGCTAGTAACATTTTTCTCGACAAAGTAAACGAGCGCAGGTGGCCATTGTTTTTTTATGTCCTTCTGAATTTTATGGTGCTTCACCAGATCCTGAATTTTTACAATTACCCGGGATTGTATTACTATTTTGTAGGTATTCTGGCTTCAACAATTATAGTCTATTTATGTACCTGGTTCAATTTAAAGGCTAGTCTGCATATGGTGGGCATGTCTGGTTTATTAGCTTTTATAGCCGGTTTTTGCATTTATTTTCATCTATATTATATATACACCATATGTTTTTTAATAATTGCTACGGGACTTACAGCATCTTCCAGAATGTTTTACAAGGCACACAGCCAAACGGAACTAGCATTGGGATTTCTTATTGGCTCCATTCCGCAGATAATAGTATTCTATATCTGGCTTAAAGAATATAGAATGTCAGACCTATTTTGAGCGTAGAGAGGTCTATTGATTCACCGTCTACCGTTGCATCCTTAAAGAAAGGATTAAGAGCATAATAAAACTGAAAATTAAACGTATTATATCCAAAGGTGAATGTAGCTCCCAAACGGAACCTATTCAATTCTGAAAGTTCGTTTACGATAATCTCATCATCAGCATCTACATACCTGCTTCTGAAATTATACATATATCCAAGTCTAACTCCTGAATAAATTCTCCAGAACTTATACGTTTCAGGGGTTGAAGTTCGCCATCTGAATTCTATGGGCGCTTCAATTAACTGGGTGGTAAATCTATTTCGGCTGTATTCATCTTCATCGGTAAGACTTCTGAAGTTACCTGAACCATCTTCGTTCTTTCCTATAAATAAATTCTGACCGTAAGTATTAATAGACCAGCCGAGTCCGAGACCCAAAGCTACATTTCTCCTTTCATTCAATGGAAAATCACGAATAAAACCCAGATTAACTCCTCCGGAAAAACTTTCCTGAGAGATATCTGAAGGACGATTGGTTACCAGGTTAAAGTGAAAACCAACATAAAACTGGTCTTCTCTGTAAAGACTATCAATAGTAAAAGGAACAGAATCCGGTATTTTGTAACGCTCTTCCTCCTGTGCAAGTAGCAGTGGAGAAGCAATAGACGTGAGGATTAACAATAACTTTTTGAGATACATTGAACTATTAGTCTAAAGTTTAAATATAAAAAAACATCCTGTCTGGTTTACCCAAACAGGATGTTTTGTATAATTAAATTGAAAAGATTATTCTATATTTCGCTGAGCATCCCCAACCACAGTAGTGTAATTGATCTTCAATGCGTCAGCTTTTCTCAATTCTTGTTTAATATCTGAAACAAGACCCATGTTAGTCTCTTCATCCACTTTCAAAGCAGTCGTCAAATAAGGAATTAATTCCTCTCTTTTAGACTCTCTTTCAGAATAGATAAATTGCTGTACTTCTTCAACACTGGCAAATTTATCATTTAACTGAATACGGGCTTCTGTTCCAAATTTAGCCTGGTATCTCTCACTCGGTTTCCCGGCATAGATATACATGATCAAATCTTTCTTATCAAGCTTCTCAACCTGATCTGCAAACGGTAGTTTATTTTGAATCATCAAAGTATTTTGACGCATTACCGTTGCAACCATAAAGAAAAATAAGAGCATAAAAACGATATCAGGTAAAGATGCCGTATTTACTGCGGGCAAATCTCCAGACTTCTTCTTTTTAAATTTTGACATAATTAAAGTCGTTTTCGTTTGTTAAAAGCTCTAGCTTCTTGGTTCGGCTTCAGATAATTTCTGAGGAATCATATCCTGAATTACATCAATCTTTTCTTTAAGGGCTTCTTTATCGCCATTAAAACTAGGATCCCCATAATTCTTCTCCATCTGAGTAAAGGTCATACCGTACATTCTCTGCGCTTCACGATCTCTTAACTGGTTATAAGCAGCTACAAGTTCGTTTTGCACAGCAATATAGGTACCGTACTCAGTTCCTCTGTTGTTCATTAAAGAAATAATGGCTTTTTGCGGATTCACAGATGATGACTCATCTTTAGCACCCTGACAAAAGCTACAAGCTTCATCACCGGTACCTGCACCATTATCTAAAAACTCAACAGCCGCTTCCTGAAGTTCAGAAAGTTCCATCTCTTCTTCTTCCACAAGTAATTGGTTATTACTATTAACCTCTACTGTAAAGATGTTACGTTGTTTAATAATCGGAGGCTCAACGTCTTCAGGTTGCCATTGCGGTAACTTCCTGCTTATTCCGCTATCTGTCTCAATGGTAGTAGTTACCAGAAAGAAGATTAGGAGCAGGAAGGCGATATCCGCCATGGACCCGGCGTTAACTTCCGGTGCTGATCTCTTTGCCATATTATTTAGCCAATTTTTTAATTCCAGAGAATACCATCGCTGCGATAGCTATCCCGGCAAGGATATAGAAGGTAATTAAACCTGCTCCAACCCAATGATCACCGGATGCTGAAAGCATGGTACCATCCTTAAGTTCAGTTGCTGTACCGTCACTTAAAACATAAGCAACGACTACGATCACTAAAAATGATCCTATAGCAATAATTGTGTTCTTAATATTGCCTCTGAATAAACCTACGATCACAAATATTCCCACTAGCACAATAATTGTCGCTAGCACCAAATAAGCAATCCACATATAAGGGTCTAAATGACTACCCTGAAGGTCTGCCGAGGCTTTAATGGCATCGTCACCGGTAGCGATAATCCTTCCCAGAAAGATCATCCCTATCACACCAATAACTAGTGCCAGATATTTTAATATTTTATGTAAGGTCATAATTTACGTTGTCTTAGATTCTTTTTTTATTCTTGTAAGCTACTAACATATCAATAAGAATGATAGAAGCATCTTCCATATCGTTTACGATACTATCTATCTTAGCGATAATATAGTTATAGAAAATCTGAAGAATAATTGCAACAATTAAACCAAATACTGTAGTAAGAAGTGCTACTTTAATACCTCCTGCCACAAGTGATGGCTGCATATCTCCTGCTGCCTCAATACGGTCAAAAGCCTGAATCATCCCGATTACAGTACCCATGAAACCAAGCATAGGAGCTAATGCGATAAACAAAGATACCCAAGATACATTCTTCTCAAGTTGTCCCATTTGAACCCCACCGTAAGCAACAACCGCTTTTTCAGCAGCTTCAATGCTTTCGTCAGCTCTATCTAGACCTTGATAATAAATAGAAGCAACAGGACCTTTTGTATTTCTACAAACTTCTTTAGCTGCCTCTACACCACCACTATTAAGAGCATCCTCAACATCCTGAGCAAGTTTTTTAGTGTTTGTAGTAGAAAGGTTTAAAAAGATAATTCTCTCAATGGCAATGGCCAGACCAAGAATTAAACACAATAGTACGATCCCCATAAAGGCAGGACCACCCTCGATGAAACGTTTTTTAAGTTCCTGGTGAAAACCAAGTTCCTCTCCTTCCAAATCATCACCGGCCATTGCTTCTTCGTCATCCTGTACAAAAGTC
>CAXGBX010000005.1:0-18474 GCA_964008195.1 uncultured Flavobacteriaceae bacterium | reverse complement strand
AAAAAACCAATTTCTCTTAATATGGGTGCTGCGCTGGGCAGTGGAAAGCAATGGCAATCCTGGATTCATATCAACGACCTGGCAGGAATCTTTTTATTTGCCATTAAAAATCAACTAACCGGGGTATACAATGCTGTGGCTCCAAATCCTGTAACTAATAAAGGTCTAACCAAAGATCTGGCAGATAAAATGGGAAAAGCTATCTGGTTGCCAAATGTGCCACCTATCGCTTTAAAAACTTTACTGGGAGAAATGTCGCAAATCGTGCTTTCCAGTCAGCTTGTTAGTAGCAAGAAAATAGAAAGTGCAGGTTATAATTTCAATTATAGCAATATTTCCAAAGCACTTGGTGATCTTACCTAAAACAAAAAAGCTGCCAGAGTAACTTGGCAGCTTTTTTTAAATTCAAATTATAATCTAAGCTTTATTCGCTTTAAGATTAATTTTTAGAGTGATATCATCATTGATAAATTTATCACCTAAACCATCAAAAACAGATTTAGAACCGTAGTTCACATTCCATTTTGTACGATCTATAGTAAACTCTTCACTGGTAATTTCCATTTTTTCTCCATTGTTGGTAATACTCACTGGAAACGAAATATTCTTAGTCTCTTCTTTCATAGTAAGATTTCCCTGTAACATAACCTGACCGTCTTTTTCAGTAACACCCGTTACTTCAAAAGTAGCTTCAGCAAATTCAGTTACATTGAAAAAGTCACCTTCCTTACCTTCAACAGTTCCTTTAAGGTGAGCTTCAAGATTCGCCTTTTCTTCGCCTTCCAGATCTGTAACTTCAATAGAACTCATATCTATTACAAAAGTTCCGCTTTCAACAACGCTATCGTTAGCCATAAAAGTACCGTTTGCTACCTTAATAGTTCCTGTGTGCGTTCCTGTAGGTTTTTCACCTTTCCATTCAATTACAGAAGATGCAGTATCAACTGTAAATTTCATAGCTTCAGCTTCGGCAGTAGCTGCTTCTTTAGTTTCTGCCATTTCAGCCTCTTTATTATTGTCTTTACATCCGGTGACTCCCAGTCCAAGACCTGCAATTACAAATGCGTTCAAAAAAAATCTTTTCATTATTGTTGATTTTTAAAAGTTCGGCTCAAAAGTAATTGTAAATGCATTCTGTACATCATAAAATTTTATTAAAAAAATCTTGTGACATTTTGACATTTTGTTTGAATTGGCAACGAATTTGACCAGAACTGCGTGAAAGAAAATTTTAAAAAATGAGCCGAAAAGAAGATAAGATCAAAGATGAGAATAAAAAGGTGAAAGACCAGGTGGAAGAAGCGATGGAAGAAGCCATCAATGAAGTGGATGGAAACGATGAAAATTCTGATGAGCACCTGGAAACAAATGAAAATGAGCTTACTGAAGAAGAGCGATTGAAGGAGGATGTTCAAAAGGAAAAAGATAAGTTTTTAAGGCTTTTTGCTGAATTCGAAAATTATAAGAGGAGAACTTCAAAAGAAAGACTCGAATTATTCAAGACTGCCAATCAGGAAGTCATGACTGCCATGTTACCTGTAATGGACGATTTTGACAGAGCGATGAATGAGCTTAAAAAATCCGGAGATGAGAATCTGCTTACAGGAATAGATCTAATTCACAATAAACTGAGAGAAACGCTCAGGGCTAAAGGGCTGGAAAGAATGGAGGTTGAACAGGGTTCTGCTTTCGATTCAGAGATTCACGAAGCCATTACACAGGTGCCTGCGCCATCAGAAGATCTTAAAGGCAAGATTGTTGATGTAGTGGAGCCTGGTTATAAACTGGGGGAAAGAATTATTCGATACCCTAAGGTTGTAACCGGAAAATAAGAATCGCTTTTACAAAATTTGTAAAAACCCAACATGAAAGAAGATTATTACGAAATATTAGGCTTAAGTAAAGACGCTTCAGCTGCTGAAATCAAAAAAGCATATAGAAAAAAAGCTTTAAAGTACCACCCAGATAAGAACCCGGGAGATGCTGAAGCCGAAGATATGTTTAAAAAGTCAGCCGAAGCATATGAAGTTTTAGGTAATCAGGAAAAAAGAGCAAAATACGATCGTTTTGGTCACCAGGCATTTGAAGGTGGCGGCTTTGGAGGAGGTGGAATGAATATGGACGACATATTCAGCCAGTTTGGTGACATCTTTGGCGGCGGAGGTTTCGGCGGTGGATTCTCAGGTTTTGGAGGCTTTGGCGGCGGTCAGCGTCGTGCTAAAGGAAGTAATCTCAGAATTCGCGTTAGCCTTAATCTTGAAGAGATCGCGAATGGTTGTGAGAAAAAGATAAAAGTAAAACGTAAAGTTCAGGCTTCAGGAACAACATATAAAACCTGTAATACCTGTAATGGTACAGGGCAGGTAACCCGCGTTACCAATACTATTCTTGGGCGTATGCAAACTGCTTCCCCATGTACAACCTGTGGCGGTAGTGGGCAGATGATAGATAAAAAACCCGATGGTGCAGATGCCCAGGGGCTTATTGTAAAGGAAGAGACAGTCTCCATTAAAATTCCTTCTGGGGTTGAAGATGGAATGCAACTGAAAGTTTCCGGTAAAGGTAATGATGCTCCCGGGAATGGCTTGCCGGGAGATTTGTTGGTAGCAATAGAGGAGAAAGAGCATGACACGCTGCAGAGAGAGGGCGATAATTTGCATTATGATCTTTATATCAGTTATTCTGAAGCAGCTTTGGGAACTTCTAAAGAGATTGATACGGTTACCGGTAAGGTGCGCATCAAGATCGAAGAAGGTGTGCAATCTGGTAAGATCCTGAGATTAAGAGGTAAAGGTATTAGTAGTATTAATGGTTACGGAAAAGGTGATTTATTAGTACATGTAAACGTTTGGACTCCCAAAACACTATCCAGAGAACAAAAAGAATTTTTCGAGAAAATGGCTGATGACGATAACTTCCAGCCTAATCCCGAGAAAAATGATAAATCCTTTTTTGAAAAAGTTAAAGATATGTTTTCTTAGAAAGTTAATTTTAAGAAAAAATTTATATATTTGAGAATCACTAATTCATTTAGTGATAATTTTTCTTTTTCATAGCAATTTTTTTCCCATCCTTAATTTATTGAGGGTGGGTTTTGTTTTACAGGGGTTTTTGATTAATTGAAAATCCTTCCAAATAAACTTTTACTCTCTTTCTATTTCTATATCTTTAACATCTCTACAATAGACTATATGGAAAATCTTTTGGTGGCGGAGAATATCTATAAACGCTTCGGAAATTTTACTGCGCTTAACAATGTTTCAATAAATATTCCTAAAGAAAGTATTTTTGGACTGCTTGGGCCTAATGGCGCCGGCAAGACAACCTTGCTTCGAATCATCAACCAGATTACCATGCCAGATGAAGGCAAGGTCTATTTAGATGGTAGGCCGTTACATCCAGATGATATTGCACATATTGAGTATCTTCCTGAAGAAAGGGGATTATACAAATCTATGAAGGTAGGTGAGCAGGCACTTTATCTTGCCAGGTTAAAAGGTTTATCTAAAGCAGAAGCCAAAGAGAGGTTGCAATACTGGTTTAAAAGACTGGAAATTGAAGGTTGGTGGGACAAGAAGATACAGGAACTTTCAAAAGGAATGGCCCAGAAAGTACAATTTGTCATCACCGTTTTGCATCGTCCCAAATTACTGATTTTTGATGAACCTTTCAGCGGTTTTGATCCTGTAAATGCGAACCTGATAAAAGATGAAATTCTTCAGCTAAAGGAAGAAGGGGCTACCATTTTATTTTCAACACATCGTATGGAAAGTGTGGAGGAGCTTTGTGAGTATATCGCACTAATACATAAATCTAATAAACTACTTGATGGCAAAGTTTCAGATATAAAAAAAGAATATAAATCCAATACTTTTGAGGTTGGCCTGGATGCTAAGGATGAAGCAATGCTAAAAAGAGAATTAGAGCAACATTTTCAAATTGGGAAAGCTGGGTTTAAAAGTATTCAGAATGATTTAAAACTTACCATTAAACTGAAAGAGAACGAATCTTCTAATGATCTTATTCAATTCTTGATCAGCAGGGCAAGAATTAACCATTTTGTTGAAGTGATCCCTTCAGTAAACGATATTTTTATTAAAACCGTGACTCAAAATGCGTAATCTAAAACTTATTATAAACCGGGAGTATCTGGCACGGGTAAGAAATAAGACTTTTATCGTGATGACTTTTTTGAGTCCGTTGATCTTTGTGGGGATGATACTGCTTATCGCATATTTGAGTATGCTTAACAGTACAGATCAGAAAATTATCGGTATTCATGATGAAAGCGGTATGTTTTCTTCTGAATTTAAGGATGGCGAACAGGTTCAATATTTAGATTATTCAAATAAATCCTTACAGGATGCACGCCAGGAAGTTCTGGACAATGAATATTTCGGATTGATACATATTTCAGATATCGAACCTGGCATTGGAAAACCTACAGATATAGAATTTTTCGGAAAAGACACACCCGGCTTCGGAACTATAGAAAATATTGAAAAAACAATTTCAGATAAATTAACCCGGGAACAGCTTATTGCTAAAGGAATAGATGTTTCAGAAATTGATAAGGCCCGGGCTGAGGTAAGCGTAGAAATCCAGAATTTTTCCGGTGAACGCAGCTCAAAAATGTCCAATTATATCAAGATGTTTTTTGGCGGTGCATCAGGTTATCTTTTGATGATGTTCATTATAATTTATGGTAATATGGTAATGCGCAGTGTGATCGAGGAAAAAACCAACAGGATTATAGAGATTATAGTTTCATCGGTAAAACCATTTCAATTACTGCTGGGGAAAGTTCTTGGAACATCTCTGGCCGGGCTTACCCAGTTTAGTATCTGGATAATTCTTGGTGCTGTTCTGCTTTTTGGTTTATCCTCCTTCCTTGGAATAGATCCTTATGCTGCGCAGTCACCGGCATCAGCAGCAATTGAGAATGCAGCAAAACCAGAAATAAATCAGCTTGTAATAGATATTCTTAAACTTCCTTATGCAAGTTTACTGGTATTCTTTGTAATCTATTTTATAGGTGGGTATTTTCTTTATAGTGCCATCTATGCAGCAATTGGCGCGGCGGTAGATAGTGAAACAGATACGCAGCAATTCATGTTTCCTATCATCTTACCGTTGATTTTGGGAATATATGTCGGTTTCTTTTCGGTAGTTGAAAATCCTCATGGAACAGTTTCTACCATATTTTCTATAATTCCATTAACTTCCCCAATCGTTATGTTAATGAGGATTCCTTTCGGCGTTCCATGGTATGAAATAGCAGCTTCCATCATCGTGTTGATCGCAACTAATTTTGGAGTTTTATGGCTGTCAGCAAAAATTTACCGGGTTGGGATTTTGATGTATGGGAAAAAACCGAGTTATAAGGAACTCTACAAATGGCTCAAATATTAGGTATGTTTAGTTTTTTGCAGCAAGAAGAAGCCCAAAGCGCGAAAGATAAGGTTACAGAAGTAATCGAGCAGGACATCTGGGGTCTTGTTAAGGATTTCTGGAATGCTGGTTTTAGCTATAGTATTGGTGAGGAACAAATGGAAATCACTGTTGGGCTGGTCATTATCGTAGTTCTGGTATTTCTATTGACAAGTGTTGTATTAAGGCTTATACGATCTTTTATAACCTCAAAACTCTTAGAGGAAGATAAACTGAAGTTTATAAGTGTATTTAAATTCATAAAATACTTTGTTTACCTCACGGTAATTCTAATTACGCTAAGTTCTACCGGGGTAGATGTCACCATTCTTTTAACAGCTTCCGCAGCCTTATTCGTAGGTCTAGGTCTTGCTTTACAGGAATTGTTTCAGGATGTGATTGGCGGAATTTTTATTATCCTGGACAAATCTTTGCTGGTTGGTGATGTAATTGAACTGGAAGGTAGGGTTGCCCGTGTTTTTGAGATCAAACTTAGAACTACCAGGGCTCTTACCAGGGATGACAAAGTTATGATCATTCCCAATCATAAATTTATTAGTGATACCGTTTATAATTATACCCAAAACCATAAAACTACGCGAGAGGTAGTAAATGTAGGGGTGTCTTACGGCAGTGATGTGGAAAAAGTTAGGGAAGTACTATTGGAATGCGCTCGTGAGCAGAAAGGAATCTTAAAAAAGCCTGAACCTTTCGTGCTTTTCGAAGATTTTGGTGATTCGGCTTTGTTGTTCGGACTTCATTTTTATATTTCAGACAGTTTTGTTGATCCTAAAGTGAAAAGTGAATTAAGGTTTAAAATCAATAATAAGTTTAGATTGAATAATATTACCATTCCTTTCCCACAAAGAGATGTACATATGTTCTATCCACGGGGATCGGAAAATTCTGATGAATTGAATGATGATGCATAAAAATCTGTTTTTACTATTACTGATTGTTTTCAGCCTGAATTCTTTTAGCCAGTCCACTGATCTGGCACGATTGGAATATACCTATTTTCCGCAGAAAAATTCAGATAATTCATTCAGAAGATTACGGGCGCAGGCTGCTTATCCTATTGAATTGAAAAAGGATGGATCTTATTTAATACCGGGGTTTGAATACCGAAATGTCAACTTTAAATATAATGATCCTGAATTATTTGAGACCGGTGACCTAGATAGGTTTCAGAGTTTTACAGCGTCCCTGGCTTATACTTTTAAGATGAATGAGACATGGCGCTTTGGAGCCCAAACCGGAATTAAGATTGCATCCAATTTTTCACAAAATGATATTTTTAGTGATGATCTTATTTATACAGGCGCCCTTTTTTTCGTCAAGATAAAGGAAAGTGAAAGACTTTACGATCCCTACAGGCTTATTTTAGGACTTCAATATTCGACTACGACAGGTTTTCCATTTCCATTACCTATTGTAAATTATTACAGGCGGTGGGATGAAAAATGGTCTTATATGTTGGGAACACCTAAATCCAATTTAAAGTATTATTTTAATGACAAACATGAAGTTCAGCTATTCGTTACGTTAGATGGATTTTTCTCGAATATTCAGAAAAATTTTGATACAACTCCCCGTGTAGGTAATGACAATTCTGTAGCCGAAAGCATGTCTATGACCATCTTATTAAGTGGTTTGGGTTATGAATTTAGGTTGACAGAACATTTAAAATTTTATTTATATGGAGGACATACTTTGATAAACGATATCAGACTTCGAGATGCAAATAGGGATGATGTTTACACCATAAACGATACAAATACATTTTACGCTAGAAGCGGATTAAAATTTACAATATTATAATGGCAAAGATTTTATTAATAGAAGACGAGGCGTCTATAAGGAGAGTTCTCAATAAGATTCTTACTGAAGAAAGTAAGAATTATGAAGTTACAGAAGCCGAAGATGGATTGGCAGGAATGGAACTGGTGAAAAATGAAGATTTTGATCTTATTCTCTGCGATATCAAAATGCCAAAAATGGATGGTGTAGAGGTTCTTGAGGCAGTTAAAAAGGTAAAGCCTGAAATTCCTGTGGTGATGATTTCCGGACATGGTGATTTGGATACTGCGGTTAATACCATGAAAATTGGAGCCTTTGATTATATTTCAAAACCGCCAGATCTTAACCGACTTCTCAATACGGTACGAAATGCCTTAGACCGAAAAGAGCTCGTAGTAGAAAATACCAGGCTAAAGAAAAAGGTAAGTAAGAATTATCAAATGATTGGTGAATCGCAGGAGATTCAAACCATCAAGAATATGATAGAGAAGGTCGCGCATACCGATGCCCGGGTCTTAATTACCGGGCCTAATGGTACTGGTAAAGAATTAGTAGCCCACTGGCTGCATCAAAAGAGTGATCGTTCTAAAGGACCAATGATAGAGGTGAATTGTGCTGCAATCCCTTCAGAATTGATAGAAAGTGAATTATTTGGTCATGTTAAGGGAGCTTTTACTTCAGCAAATAAAGACAGGGCAGGTAAATTTGAAGCAGCAAACAAGGGAACCATCTTCCTGGATGAAATTGGCGATATGAGCCTCTCAGCTCAGGCAAAGGTTTTGAGGGCTTTACAGGAAAATCGTATTTCCAGGGTAGGTAGTGATAAAGATATCAAAGTTGATGTAAGAGTAATCGCGGCTACCAATAAAGATCTGAAAAAGGAAATTGAAGACAATAATTTCAGGGAAGATCTTTATCACAGGCTGGCAGTAATTCTTATTGAAGTTCCGGCATTGAAAGATAGAAAAGAGGATATTCCCCTGTTGGTAGATTATTTCAGCGAAAAGATCGCCGGAGAACAGGGAACCAATAAAAAGGAATTTACCAAGGAGGCCATTCAGGTTCTTAAAGAAAGCGAATGGAGAGGGAATGTAAGAGAACTTAGAAATGTAGTGGAGAGATTGTTTATTCTTGGAGGTAAGGAAATTACCGACGAGGATGTAAAACTCTTTGGAAGCCGCTTCTAAGGTCTTTTGTTTCTTGGATTCTTCGGATTATATTTTAAAAAATACATGGTGTCTCCACTTGGATGATCCCATTCATGAAAAAGTTCAAAACCAACCCGTTGATAAACTACTGCATTCGTTCTTCCGCGGGTTTCTGCATATAACTCCAAACCTGTATCATGGGCAGTTCTAAAGAAAACATCTTTCATTTCCTTTCCAACCTGGGTGTCTGCTCCGCGATAGTCTTTAAGAATTCCCCAGAACCAGCAATATAAATATTCACCTTCCTGCGGCCGTTGATTTTTTATGTATTTCTGAGTTTTTAGAATATCCAGCGCATTCTTTACTCCAGTAACGTTGGCAACAAGTTTTAGCTGAGCCCAAAGATCTTTCCAGATATTATCATCTTTTTTGCTGGTCTTAAAAAGAATGGCAATCCCCTGACGATTTTCAGAAACGATTAATGCATCTTTTTCAATCGCTTTATCCACCATGTGCGTAGCGAGATATTTAAATCTAGCATCACGATTACCTCCTTCTTTTACGATATCCATAGATGAAGGAATTTCTTTAAGTAGTGTGGTAACCTTATCTATGATATCCTTTCTTTCGAGTTTGTCCAAGCTGAAAATGTTTGCTGCGAAGATAAAAAAATTAACTCTTATAAAGATTGTATATTTATTTTGAGATATATCGATATTTGTTTATCCGGAAAATATTCTAAACTGAAAAAGGTCGTCATTTTGAATTTGTTTCAGAATCCCAGTTCAATGAAAATCAGTTAAATATAGAGACCTTAAAATAAATTCAGGGTGACGATTGAATAAATTAGGACAAAAAGCGGATATTCAAATTCCCATACTATGAAGCAAATAGACCATTCAGAATTTAAAATTTCAGAAAATATTGATCTGAAAAAAATCAATACTAAATTAGATCTCAACGCATCTGAAGATTCCATTAAAGATGCTTTGAAAGATACTAGGAAAGATCTCGGAGACTGGCAGGATAAGCTGTATGCTTATGGCAAATATTCTGTACTTATTTGCTTGCAGGGAATGGATACGGCCGGTAAGGATAGTTTGATCAGGGAAGTGTTCAAAGATTTTAATAGCAGGGGGGTAGTGGTACATAGTTTCAAAATTCCTTCGGAAAAGGAATTGAAGCATGATTTTCTATGGAGACATTACATAGCCCTACCAGAACGTGGCAAATTTGGCGTTTTCAATAGAACCCATTATGAAAATGTTTTAGTGACCAGGGTTCACCCGGAATATATCTTGAATGAAAATTTACCCGCAATTAACAGCCTAAATGATATTGATGATTCATTCTGGGAAGAACGTTTCAAAAGTATCAGGAATTTTGAAGAGCATATTGCAGATAATGGTACCATTATTTTTAAATTCTTTTTACATCTTTCAAAAGAGGAACAAAGACAACGCTTATTGAGAAGACTGGACAAACCCAGTAAAAATTGGAAATTTTCCCCAGGTGATCTAAAAGAACGAAAGTTATGGGATGAATATCAGGAATATTACCAGCAGGCAATTAACAGAACCTCTACAAAAAAAGCTCCATGGTACGTAATACCGGCAGATGATAAGGATACTGCCCGTTACCTGGTGGCTAAAATACTTTATGCTGAACTTTCACAATATAAAGATGTAAAAGAACCAGAGTTGGATCCTGGTATTAAGCAGAATATAGATGAATATCGAAAAGAGTTAAATAAAGAAAAGAATTAAATCATGTTTTCTTTAAATAAAAAATTACTGTTATTTAGCGGTCAAAATTTAGCAAAATGAAGTCAGCATACATTTTTATCCTACTGATCTTTTCGGGAATTTCTGTTTCGGCACAATCAAATTTTACCAAAGATTCACTCGAAATGAGAAAGATCTACGATATGTCTTTACTCAATGGAAAGAGTTATGCCTGGTTGGATCATTTGTCAAATGAAATCGGGGGTAGGTTATCTGGATCATTCAGTGCGCAGCAGGCAGTAGAATACACCAAGGCAGAACTTGAGAAGCTTGGGCTGGATAAAGTCTGGTTGCAGCCGGTAATGGTTCCAAAATGGACTCGTGGCGAAAGAGAGTTTGCCTATTTACAAACTGCTCCCGGTGTTACCCGGAATGTAAATATCACTGCGCTGGGTGGTTCTATTGCCACTCCGGGTGGAGGAACCAGGGCTAAGGTAATTGAGGTTCAGGGAATCGAGCAATTGAAAGAATACGGTAGGGAAAATATCGAGGGAAAAATCGTTTTTTACAACAGGCCTATGCGAGCTGATCATATTCAGACTTTTGAAGCTTATGGCGGTTGTGTAGATCAGCGCTATTCAGGAGCAGAAGAAGCGGCGAAATATGGCGCGGTTGGAGTAATTGTGCGTTCCATGAATTTAAGAATGGATGATTTTCCCCATGCCGGCTCCATGAGCTATGGCGATACTGCTGCTGATAAAAGAATCCCTGCAGCAGCTATCTCCACCAACGATGCAAAATATTTAAGCGGAATGCTGAAAATTCAGAACGATCTGGAATTTTATTTTAAGTTGAATTGTGAAGTGCATGCAGATGTTGAATCTTATAATGTTATAGGTGAGATCACCGGTACCCAGAATCCAAACCAGATTATGGTGGTAGGAGGACACCTGGATTCCTGGGATATTGGAGATGGTGCCCATGATGATGGTGCCGGGGTGGTGCAATCTATGGAAGTGCTTAGATTGTTTAAAGAAACTGGATATAAGCCAAAGAAAACATTGCGTGTAGTGCTTTTTATGAATGAGGAAAATGGATTGCGCGGAGGAAATAAATATGCTGAAATTGCACAAAATAAGGGGGAGAATCATGTATTTGCTCTAGAGAGTGATGCCGGTGGCTTTACTCCTCGTGGCTTTTCTTTTGCCTCCACCGATGCTCAATTTGATAGAGTCCTTTCCTGGAAAAAACTTTTTAAGCCTTATCTCATTCATTATTTTGAACAGGGAGGTAGTGGTGCAGATATAGGTCCCTTGGCTGGCGGGAATACTGTTCTGGCTGGATTGAGACCAGATTCGCAGCGCTATTTTGATTATCATCACGCAGCAAATGATACTTTTGATAAAGTAAATAAAAGAGAGCTGGAATTGGGTGCTGCTACCATGGCTTCCCTTGTCTACCTTGTGGATAATTATGGATTCAGTAATATAAAAAAGGAGACTACAGAAATAGCAGATTAGTCAATCTTGCAATCTTAGAATTTATTTGATTATCGCTTTAAAAGAAACTTAAAGCATCTACCTTTGCAAACTTAAATTTTAGTTTTGCAGCTATCGGCTTATACAAAAGAATTTAGTAAAAATTTGAATATCGCTTATCCCGTGATGTTAGGTCAGTTGGGGCATGTGATGGTTGGCCTGGTAGATAACCTGATGATTGGTCGTCTTGGTGCGGCGCCACTGGCTGCAGTTTCTTTGGGGAACGCATTGGTATTTATAGCCATGTCTATGGGCATAGGCTTTTCATTTGCGATCACTCCTTTAATTGCTGAAGCAGATGGGGCAAATGACCTGGAAGGCGGTAGAAGTTATTTTCATCACGGGCTTATTTTAAGCACTATTAACGGTTTGTTACTATTTGTACTGCTGCTAATTGCGAAACCATTGCTTCATTATCTGGATCAGCCGCAAGAAGTAGTGGATCTGGCAATTCCATACCTCAATATTGTCGCTTTGTCTATGTTGCCTTTAATGGCTTTTCAAGCATTTAAACAGTTTGCTGACGGACTTTCCCAAACCCGTTATGCCATGTACGCAACTATTCTGGCCAATGTAGTGAATGTAGTATTCAATTATTTATTGATCTACGGAATCTGGTTTTTCCCAAGACTCGAACTTGAAGGAGCAGCCTGGGGAACATTAATCTCAAGGTTTTTTATGCTATGGTTTGTCTGGGAAATTTTAAGAAGAAAATCAAAATTCGCTGAATATTTCAAATGGTCGAAAAAGGAAATGCTGAAATGGTCCATTTTCAAACGGATCTTATCCCTCGGATTTCCCACGGCATTGCAAATGTTCTTTGAGGTAGCCATTTTTACCGCTACCGTATTTCTGGCCGGTAATCTTGGAACAAATCCACAGGCAGCGAATCAAATTGCTCTAAACCTGGCTTCCATGACATTTATGATTGCGGTGGGCCTTGGCGTTACAGCAACGATAAGGGTTGGAAACCAGATTGGGTTAAAAGCCTATCGGGAATTGAGGAGAATAAGCTTTTCAATTTTTTTACTAGTATTTTTGATAATGTCCGTATTCGCCTTGCTCTTTATTCTGCTGAAAGATATTTTACCGGTATTTTATATCGATAATTTTGAAGTGATCTCCCTTGCCTCACAATTATTGATCATCGCCGCCTTATTTCAACTGAGTGACGGAATTCAGGTAGTGATTTTAGGGGCTCTACGCGGCTTGCAGGATGTTAAAATTCCCACCGTGATATGCTTTATAGCCTACTGGATCATCGGTTTCCCGGTAAGTTATTACTTTGGGCAGCCAGAACAATTAGGGAGTATGGGAATATGGCTTGGATTATTGGCGGGCTTGACATCCTCTGCAATATTGTTATATTTCCGCTTTAATTATTTAAGCCGAAAATTAATTCGAACTAAAGAAAATTTAATAGCATAATTAGAAATATATGGAACTTCCAAAATTTATATTAGGTGATAATACAGACCTGCCAGAATCAATTTTTGTGATTCATACTGAATTTCCCCGATTTATTATTGATCTGAAAGATGATGAGGTAGAGTGGCTGGAAGATTTTGATAAAGATGATGAAAAAGAACTTTCCAGTGAAGCTGAATCTTTGATTACTCAGGCGAATGAGTTTTACGATCGTGAGGTAAATAGATACGAAGAGAATTAAATGGAGAAACTGGCTGAATTAGACAGGAAACTTTTCTTATTTCTGAATAATCTTGGATCAGAACAATGGGATTGGATGTGGATCGCTATTAGCGATAAATGGATGGCAATACCTTTGTATGCCTTGCTACTTTACCTGATTTTCAGAAAATTCGGCTGGAGACCAACTTTAATTACCATGGTGGTAATCACCTTATTAATTACAGCTACAGATCAACTGGCGAATTTATTCAAACATGGATTTGAAAGGCCTCGCCCTTGCCGCCAGGAAGGAGTGATGGAATATGCCCGTTATGTAGCTGAAAGATGTGGGAGATTTGGATATTTTTCGGCACATGCGGCAAACTCTACAGGAGTGGCTGTTTTCTTAAGTCTGTTATTCAAAAAGCACTATCCTAAATTATTCGTATTTCTTTTGATATGGGCCGTGGTGGTATCTTATAGTCGAATTTATCTTGGTGTGCATTATCCAGGAGACGTACTAACCGGAATGCTAATAGGTGCCATATTTGGGGTTTTATTTCATCTTCTCCGAAAATTCCTGACCGCTAAAATCCTGAAAAAAGATCTAAGCCAGGCTTAACAGATGTTTTGCCGCTGCAAAGGCCGTGGTTTTATTATTCTCAATAAGCTGTAATTGTTCTTTTAAGGCGGTTTTTATCGTAGGATCATCATAAAACCTGCTTTTCAGATAATCATTGACCGTTTGAAACAGCCAGAATTTATTTTGCTCCAATCTGTTATGCTGAAAATGTCCATTTTCATCAACCTTTGCTTTAAAATCATTGATCATTTTCCAGATATCCGAAACCCCCTCGTTGTATAAAGCACTGCATAATTTCACTTCAGGTTTCCATTCACTTTCTTTTGCAGGATATAACTGAAGTGCCCTATTGAATTCAAGCTTAGCTTCCCTGGCAGGTTTTTGATTCTCTCCATCGGCTTTATTTATCACAATCGCATCTGCCATCTCCACAATTCCGCGTTTGATTCCCTGTAATTCATCACCTGCGCCAGCGAGTTTCAATAGCAGGAAAAAATCGGTCATACTATGAACAGTGGTTTCGCTTTGTCCAACACCAACAGTTTCAATTAGAATTACGTCAAAGCCCGCAGCTTCACAGAGAATAATACTCTCCCGGGTTTTTCTGGCAACCCCGCCTAAAGAATCACCACTGGGAGAAGGCCTTATAAATGCTTCCGCTTTGGTAACCAGATTTTCCATCCTGGTTTTATCTCCCAGAATACTTCCGTGGGAAACAGAACTGCTGGGGTCTACAGCCAGAACAGCCACTTTTTTACCCTGGCCTATTAAGTAAGATCCAAAACTTTCAATAAAAGTACTCTTTCCAACACCGGGTACGCCTGTAATTCCTATTCTAATCGATTTTTGCGCATGTGGTAAGGCACCTTCAATTAAAAATTCAGCCTGTTTTTGATGGGTTTTTTGATTGCTTTCAATTAGAGTGATCCCTCTTCCCAGTGCCGTTTTATTTCCTTTTAGCAGATCTCTCAGCAGGTCTTTTTTAGAAAATTTATTCCTTCTGAAATTCCTGATTCGTTTTGCTGATTCGGCACTAACATTTCCCGAAGCAGGTTTACTTCCAGATTCGCTTAGGGCTGATTTTTGCTCTTCTTCACTCAAAATAGGGCTTAATTTTTATGACAAATTTATGAATTCGTGTTTCAAGCATTATCAAATGCTTGGTATATTGAAGCAAACTAAATTACTTAAATTATTTTACGCAATGAAGAATTTATATAAAACTAAAGTAACTACACATGGAGGGCGTAACGGTCACACGCGTAGTGAAGATGGTATTCTAGATATGGAACTTAAAAAACCGGAATCCCTGGGAGGTCCTGGTGGAGATTATTCAAATCCAGAGCAACTTTTTGCAGCAGGATATTCTGCATGTTATGGTAGCGCCCTGGAAGTAGTGGCCAAAAAACATAAGGTAGATCTTGGGGATTATAGCGTTACTGCTGTGGTTAAACTAGGACAAACCGATTCAGGAAATCTGCAGCTTTCAGCAACCCTGGATTCTTATATTCCGGGAGTAGATGTGGAAACTGGTGAAAAACTGGTAAATGAAGCGCACGAGATCTGTCCTTACTCTAGAGCTACACGTGACAATATAGATGTTACATTGAATTTGCTTTTAGACGAATAAGAAATTCAGAAAATTATTGAGTTAAAGAGGTGCCTGCGGGTGCCTCTTCTTTTTTGAGAGGAACGCTAACTTTGGTGTGATCCCAGGCTAAGACTAAAGTTACAAAATCCTTGTTCTCTTCAAACTGAATTGTGAATTGCTCTAATACGTCTTCTACTTTTTCGACAGGTCTTTCTAAGATAAGCGAATCAAATTTGGCATCACGGTAAGCCTCTTTATCCAGATTTATGCCCCAGGGATACATTTGTGAATTAAATATAATCTTCCAGCTATTTTCCAGGGGAATCGTCCAAAGAGTATATTTCCCAGCCTTAAGAATACTGCCGTCAACTAAAATATCCTGATTTGTTTCAAAGGTCGTAGCTTCATTGGCGCCTGTTCTCCATACTTCATTATAAGGAACAAGATTTCCGAAGATGACCCTGTCTTTTTTATATGGCCTGTTATAAACTATTTCTATTTGGAGGTCTTTCTGGCTATAAGTAACAACATCTTCCGGGCTATGAGCTTTTGTGGTGTATCTAATAATAAGAAGTAACAAAACTCCCAGAAGCGCAATAATACCCCCGATTTTTAATCCAGTTTTCAGACTTTTATTCATACACGGCTGCTATAATTGAAGATATTAAATGTATGAATATCAAATGAATTTGAAATTTTTTTCGGAATTTTTGCAACGTAAGACTTTTAGTCTCGTCTTTAAAATGAACTAACCCATCAAAAACCAATAAAATTGATACAGCACAAACTAATAGATGCGTGCAGGCAAAATAGCCGTAGGGCTCAGTTGCAGCTGTACAACAAGTATTGCGACGGGATGTATTATGTAGCATTGCGATTCATGAAAGATACGATGGAAGCTGAAGATGCAATGCAGGAAGCTTTTATAAAAGCCTTTGCAAAATTACATCAGTTTAACGGAGAGGTCACTTTTGGTGCCTGGCTGAAACGAATCGTCATAAATAAATGTCTGGATAAGCTGAAAGCGAAAAAAATGGAACTGGTTGCCATCAATGAGCAAACACTTGGAACGGTAGAAGATGAAGAAGACTGGCAGATTGAAGATGGGGTGACTGTTGAAGTAGTAAAAAGGGAAATGGAAAATTTGCCTGAAAAATATAAATATCCCTTGATGCTTTACCTTTTAGAAGGTTACGATCATGAAGAGATTAGTGAAATTTTGAATATCACACAGGTAGCCTCCAGAACACTGGTGCATAGAGGGAAAAAGAAATTACAGGACGAACTTAAAACATTAAGCAATGGGACAGGATATTAGAGAAATGTTTCAGAATGAGGAGCAGGTTGGAAGCGAAAAAATTCGCAAAGACCATCAGAAAAGATTTGAGGCGAGGCTGGAGGAGGAGTTGCCAATTCAGAAAAAGAGAAGAAATTATAGCAATTTCTTTCAAATAGCTGCTGTATTGGTCGTGGCTTTAGGAATAGGCGCTTTTTTCTTATTCAATAATACTCAGGATCCTGTTCAGAATAATAATCAGTTGGTTGAAACTCCGATAGAAGACTCTGATAATGATGAGAAAGTTCCATCTACCGAATATAGGTTAAGCGATGTTTCTCCGGAATTTAAAAAGATAGAAGACTATTATATGGCGAGCGTAAATATTCAGTTGGCCAAACTGGATATGACACCAGATAACAAAGAACTTATAGATGCATTTATGAAGAAGCTGGAAACCCTGAATGAAGAATATATAGCATTGAATGCTGAAATTCAGGATACCGGATTAAATGAGGAAACAGTGGAAGCAATGATCGCGAACTTACAGCTTAGACTGGATCTCCTTAAAAAATTAAAAACAAAATTGAACGAAATTAAACAATCAAAAGACAATAGATATGAGAACTATCAAGCTTAAATATATGATGCTCTCCCTGCTATTTATCACTGCAGGAAGCTTTGCTCAAACCAAAAAACTGAACAAAAATTATAAAACTTCCCAGGACGTAAACATAGAACTCGACTCGCGCCATACCAATATCATCATTGAAAACTGGGATAAAAATGAGGTGCAAATAGAAGCTTACCTCGAAGGTGAGACGGGAGATAAGGAAATGACTCAAAAATTGCTGGACTCCTGGAAACTGGAAACCACTAACTCTAATGGAAGAGTAAAGATCAAGTCTGGCGGCAATTCTAATTGGAGTATGGATATGGGAGAGATAGATTTAGCCATGTCTCATTTGCAACCCGCCTTAGATGAATTACCCGATATGCTGGGTCCTTTAATGGAAAATCTGGTAGGCCCTATTCTAAGTAATATTGCTGAAAATCCGCTTCCACCAGGTTTCGCTGAAGATATGAAAGGAATGAAGTTCGATTATGAAGCTTATAAAGAAGATGGTGATGAATATTTAGAGAAATGGGAAGCCGATTTTGAGAAGAAATTCGGAAAGGAATATGAAGCCAAAATGGAAAAGTGGGCGAAGGAAGTCGAGAAGAATTCAGAAAAATGGGAAAAGGAATATGAAGTGAAAATGGAAGCCTGGGGTAAAGATTTTGAAAAAGATATGGAGGCCTGGGGTGAAAGCTTCGGAAAAAAGATGGAAGCCTGGGGTGAACAATTCGGAAAACAGTTTGAAGCCAGGATGGAAAATGGAGGCAACAATATTTTTATTATGGAAGATGGAAAAGGAGTGAAGTCCAAGAAAACCATCAGGCTTAAGGTCCCCAAAGACGCGAAACTTGAACTGAATGTACGCCATGGAGAACTTAAACTAGGGAGTACTATAAATAACCTGAAAGCCGATCTGTCTCACAGTCGGTTTTCAGCGAATCGAATTTCAGGAAAAAATACCCATGTAAAAGCAGCCTATACTCCGGTAAAGGTTGCTTACTGGGATTACGGCGTGCTTTCTACCGAGTTTGTAAAGAATTGCAGCATAGATAAAGCAGTAAGTATCAAATTAAATTCCAATTCCAGTGATGTAGTGATCAACGAACTTCAGAAAACCGGCGTTTTAACCGGTTCTT
>CAXGBX010000004.1:0-18722 GCA_964008195.1 uncultured Flavobacteriaceae bacterium | reverse complement strand
ATAATAAATTCTTAATAAACCAAAAAAAAAAATCATTTTAACTTATCTACATATTAACATTTGTAGTAATATATCTATTCTTGCCCTATAGAGACCTTACCTAATTATCGGTATTTTATCCTGAATTTTGAGAATGCTTAATTTTTATAATTTACAAGTAAAAGTAGCTGGGACAGACGAAGCAGGTCGTGGCTGCCTTGCGGGACCCGTTACTGCTGCTGCGGTTATCCTTCCGAAGGATTTTAAAAATGAAATTTTAAATGATTCTAAAACCCTCAGTTTAAAGAACAGGGAGTTGCTAAAATCTCAAATTATTGCTGAAGCGGTTTCTTATGGGATAGCTCATGTATTTAGGAAAGAAATTGATGAAATAAATATTCTCAACGCTACGATTTTAGCAATGCACAGAGCCATTGAAAAATTAAACATAGATCCTGAACTTATAATTGTTGATGGAAATAGATTCAAAAACTTTAAAGAGATTCCCCATGAGTGTATTATTAAAGGAGACGGAAAATACCTCAGCATTGCCGCAGCTTCTATCCTGGCCAAAACCAGCAGGGATGAGTTTATGGCCACTATACATAATGAGTATCCTTTTTACAACTGGAAAAGAAACAAGGGTTATCCTACCAAAGAACATCGGACGGCCATAGAAAAGTATGGGATCACCAAATACCATCGAAAAAGCTTTAAACTACTCCCCGATCAATTGAAGATTGATTTCTAAGTTGTTATTTTTGCTGAATACTTTATCCTTTTATGAAAAGATTTATATTATTTGTTTTATTGCTTTCCCTTTTTTCCTGTTCAGACAAAAAAGAATCGGAATTCAGTCTAATAAATCATATTCCAGATGATTCAGAAATTATTATTCTAACACCCAACATTAAGGCTTTAATTGAAAGCTCAAAAACCAATAGCTTTTTAACTGAAACTGAATTCACCTTATATAATAATGTATCGGATAAATTGAAATTCCTGAAACATCTGAATTTTGATTCTGAAACAGGTATCAATCTTTCCAATACTGCTTCAGAAAATTTAATTTATACGATCACGACAAAAAGGGACTCTAATCTCATTGTCTTCGATTCCATTAAAAATAAAAGTATGGAGTCTTTTGAAGAAGGTGGCGTAGAATTCAGGAAAATAAGCCTTGATGACCAGACATTCTTCCTATATGAACATAGCATAACCAGTATTTTGAGTAATTCCAAAACTAAAATTCTGCAGATAGCCAATGAAGAAAAGCTTCTACAGTCAGATAGCTTTGAGAATGCAATGAATGCGGCAGACCCGAATAAAACTTCAGTCTTTATAAAAAATTCGGGATTTAATTCAGTTTCAAAAACCTTTGAAAAATTCGGCTTTCCGGGATTCAAAGATTTTGCTGAATGGACGGTACTGGACATGGATATATCTGATTCTGAAATTAAATTGAACGGAGTAGCCATTACTTCCAACCAACAGGATTTTTTGCATAATTTCTCTAGCCTGAATCATACTAAAAGTGAAATTGGTCTTGTATGCCCTGAAGATTTTGTAAGCTATTACGCTTTTAGTCTATCCCCTTCAGATCAACTAAAAAAGAATTTGCAGGAATTTTCCCGGGACTCCGTTAACATTGAAATGCCTGAAATTTTAAAAAATATCCGTGAAGCCTCTTCAATAAAATTAAAAAAAGGTGAACTTCTGATTTTAAACGCCTCAGAAATTGAGAGTGCTAAAGAAAGTCTGGCGGGAATGGGACAGGAAATTGAAAATTATCGCAACATTCCAATCCATCAATTAGAAAAGCCGGGGATTTTTCAGAATTTACTTTCCCCCTTTGTTTCTACTTCTGAAGATCAATTTTACGGAATTATAGATCATTTTATCATTCTATCTGATGAAATAGATCCAATCAAGAAAACGATTGCCGATTTTCAGAATTCTAACAGTATTTCCACGAAAACTTATTATTCTGACATGATATCTTCCCTTTCATCTGAATCTTCATTGCTCTTTGTAACCAGAATTCCGGAGTTCCAAACCCGTGTTTCTGAAAATTCAGAAAAAAACACAAGTCTCAAAAAGAACAGCCTGGCAGCATTTCAGATAATTAATGAAGATAATTTTGCGCATATCCATGGAAGAATTATCAATTCGGCAACCCAGCAAACAAAATCTGATGGAGCCGAGCAACTGAACTCTTTCAAACTGGAAGCTCTCACCAGCCTGCAACCTTATTTTTTTAAGAACCATGAGACCGATCAAATGGATATAGTGGTTCAGGATGAGAAAAATGATCTATATCTAATTTCAAACAAGGGAACGAGATTCTGGAAAAAGAATCTCGACAGCCAGATCACCAGTCCTATTTTTGAAATTGATCTTTTCAAAAATGGTAATAAACAACTGGCTTTTTCTACCGGATATCATTTAGAAGTTTTAGACAGAAACGGAAAAACAGTGAAGCCGTTTCCTGTAAAATTTAATGAGCCACTTACCCAGCCGCTTTCGGTATTTGATTATGATAATAACAGGACCTACCGTTTTGTACTCACTCAAGATAAAAAGGTGTATATGCTCGGCCCCAAAGGGAAATCCATCAAAGGCTTCGATTTTGAAAATGCCAAGAATAAGATTGTAAAACCCCCGAAACATATAAGGCTTGGAAACAAAGATTATATTCTTATTGCCGAAGAATCTGGCAGATTGAATATTCTTAGCAGGCAGGGAAGCATCCGTGTGCCCGTGAACGAAAATTTCAACTATTCAGAAAACGATTGGTATGGGAACGATGGTAAATTTATAACCTCCAGCGAGGATTCTAATCTCATTTCGGTAACGCAAAGCGGTGCTGTTTCAAGGAAAAACCTGGAATTTGCCGACAACCATAGGATTGTGGCCAATGATAACTTCCTGGTATATTTAAATGAAAATATACTAACCATCAACAACAAAGAAGTGGTACTGGATTTTGGCCTTTATACAGATCCTCAAATATTTGAAACAAAAGGAAGGACTTATATCGCTATTACAGATATTCAGGCTCAGAAAGTGTACGTGTTAAACGAAAATGCGGAATTATCGCCAGGCTTTCCGGTTTATGGTAGCTCTAAAGTTGATATCGCCAATGCTGATGTGGATTCCAGAATGGAGTTGGTAGTACGAGGGGACGAAGATGAAATTCTACTTTACAAATTTTAAAACCCTACTTAAGATCAGCTTCGAAAAGATCCTGAAAATGTTTCATTAGCTTTTCCTGAACTTCGCCAAGATCAACTTCTTTTTTGCCTAATTCTACATTCAGGGAAGTCACTGCTTTACCTTTAATTCCGCAGGGAATAATATGGTCAAAATATCCAAGATCGGCATTTACGTTCAATGCAAAACCATGCATCGTCACCCATCTACTGGCTCGAACCCCCATCGCGCAAATCTTACGAGCAAATGGAGTTCCCACATCCAGCCATACTCCTGTTTCGCCGGGACTACGTTCAGATTTCAAACCATATTCCGCTAAGGTTAGAATCACAGTTTCTTCAAGGAGACGAAGATATTTATGAATATCAGTAAAAAAATTATCCAGGTCTAAAATGGGATATCCCACGATTTGTCCAGGGCCGTGATAGGTGATATCACCTCCACGATTGATCTTATAATAGGTCGCATTTTTAGCTTCCAGTTCGGCTTCAGAAATTAGAAGGTTTTTGATATCACCGCTTTTTCCCAGTGTATACACATGGGGATGCTCCACAAAGAGCAGGTAATTTTTAGTAGCAATGTTTTGATCTTCTCTCCTGTTTTTGATCTTAAGCTCCAGGGTTTCTTTGAAAAGGGCTTCCTGATAATCCCAGGTTTCTTTATAATCTTTCGTTCCTAAATTTCTAACTTCAACTTCCTTATTCATAACTTAAGATTTCGGATTATTTAAAATGATAAGCGCAGCGATAACTCCTGGAATCCATCCCAGAAGGGTTAAAATAAGTACGATTAGAATAGAACCACACCCCTTATCGTATACGGCCAAAGGTGGAAATAAAATAGACAAAACAACCCTCCAAACACTCATTAAAAAGTAAATTTTACCGCAAAGATAGAATTATTATTTCGGCTTTTAATTGCGTTGTGCGGCAGCCTGATAGTCACTATATTTGCATCCGCATTTTTGTTGATCCCTCTCCCTAACCCTCTCCCAAAGGGAGAGAGAATTAAGAATCCTGCGATTAAAGACAGGAAAACCCGGGGAGATTGGTTAGAAAAATATAGATATATGCAGCAATTATCAGAACAGGAACAGATTAGACGAGAAAAATTAACGGCCATTAGAAAAGCCGGAATCAATCCATATCCTGCCGATCTCTACCCGGTAGACCATACCACAAAACAGATCAAAGAAAATTTTCAGGAAGATAAGAAAGTTGTGATCGCCGGTAGATTAATGTCCAGAAGGATCCAGGGAAAGGCTTCATTTGCTGAACTTCAGGATTCTAAGGGTAAAATTCAGGTATATTTCAACAGGGATGAAATTTGTACCGGTGAGGATAAGTCTAAATACAATGATTTCTACAAGAAATTACTGGACATAGGTGATTTTATTGGAATTGAAGGCGAACTTTTTAAAACTCAGGTAGGTGAAATGACCGTAATGGTAAAAGATTTTCACCTGCTGAGTAAGGCTTTAAGACCTTTACCACTACCAAAAACCGATAAAGAGGGAAATACCCATGATGGTTTTAATGATCCCGAGCAGAGATATCGTCAACGTTATGCAGACCTTGCCGTAAACCCAAAAGTGAAAGAAATTTTCGTGAAAAGAACAAAGTTGTTCAATGCGATGCGAAATTTCTTTAATGAAAGAGAATATTTTGAGGTGGAAACACCTATTCTTCAGTCAATTCCCGGAGGTGCTGCAGCAAGACCTTTCGTGACCCACCATAATGCTTTAGACATCCCTTTATATCTTAGAATTGCCAACGAGCTTTATCTGAAAAGATTGATCGTAGGTGGATTTGATGGGGTGTATGAATTCTCTAAGAACTTCAGAAATGAAGGGATGGACAGGACGCATAATCCTGAATTTACTGCCATGGAAATCTATGTGGCTTATAAGGATTATAACTGGATGATGGAATTCACAGAACAATTACTGGAATATTGTGCCCTGGCTGTAAACGGCACTACAGAAGCTACTTTTGGCGAACATCAGATCAATTTCAAAGCTCCTTATAAGCGTCTTAGCATGACTGATGCCATTAAAGAATTTACCGGTTTTGATATTACCGGGAAATCTGAAAAAGAACTTTATGAGGCTGCTGAAAGCATGGGCATTGACGTGGATGATACGATGGGAAAAGGAAAGCTGATTGATGAGATCTTCGGAGAGAAATGTGAAGGCAACTTTATCCAGCCAACTTTTATTACTGATTACCCGAAGGATATGAGTCCGCTTTGTAAAGAGCATCGCGATAATCCTGAGTTGACCGAGCGTTTTGAATTGATGGTCTGCGGAAAAGAGATCGCAAACGCTTATTCAGAGCTTAATGATCCATTAGATCAAAGAGAACGATTTGAAGAGCAACTGAAATTATCTGAAAAGGGTGACGACGAGGCGATGTTTATTGACAATGATTTTCTTCGCGCACTTGAATACGGAATGCCTCCAACTTCTGGCTTGGGAATAGGCATGGATAGATTGATCATGTTTTTGACCAACAAACAGTCTATTCAGGAAGTTTTATTCTTTCCGCAGATGAAACCTGAGAAAAAGGCCGTAGAATTAACCGAAGAAGAAAAAGCTGTTTTCAAATTATTGAAAGACAACGAGGTGCATGAACTGGACACCATAAAGGACACATCAGGTTTGAGCAATAAAAAATGGGATAAAGCCGTGAAAGGCCTCAGAAAACATAAGATGATAGACGTTTTCAAAGAAGGAGAAACCCTAAATATAAAAGCTTCTTAACTCAATATAAACAAGAAGATTTCTGGTGTTTGAAAAATACAAGAAGCTGTTTAAAAAGACGAAAATTGTCATCCTGAATTTATTTCAGGATCTTATTTAATTGAAAATTAATGAGAAGCTGAAAACAGGTTCAGCTTGACCAAATACAGACTTTTTAAACAGCTTTTCCTGAATTGATTATTATTTCTTCCCAAGCATTCCACCCAGTTTACCAGCCATATCACTAATACCTCCAGCCTCTCCTTCTCCTTTCAAATAAGAATCCACATGTTTGGCCATCGCGTCTGGCATCCTATCTTTTAAAACCCCGGCAACCACCTGCACGGCTATTTTCGCTTTTTCTTCAGATATCCCTGCTTTTTCAGAAACTAATTTTACTACTTCATCCATAATTTTTCTTTTTCAGATTAATAATTGATTTAAAGAACAAATTTTTAGCATAAAATGAATAAAATTAGAAGTTTTTAACTTTCCTTTAAACCTTCTCGGGTTTTTGCGGTCAAAAGACCGTCCAAACAGATTTCTTTTGCCTTTGCGGAAGAATTCTCATTTAAAATATTGCTTATTAACTATATAATTACTCTTTATGATTAAAAAACAAAGTCTCAGGCTTATGCTTGTAGCTCTATCATTGTCCGTTTCGGGTTGCGCGGTTTTTCAACCAAATAAAAAGGCTGAAACCACTAAAAGTGCCGAAGAGGGAGAGAAGAAAGATGGAGATCTAAAACCATACGCCAAGGTTATTACCAAGGACGCAAAATCAGACAAAGGTTTGTTCACTGTTCACAAGGTGGATGAAAATTATTTCTATGAAATTCCGGATAGTCTTTTCAACAGAGAAATGCTTACTGTTACCAGAATTGCAAAAACTGCAAGTGGGATTGGCTTTGGTGGTGGGAAAGAAAATACCCAGGTACACCGCTGGCAAAAGAAAGGAAACAAAGTACTGCTTAGAGTAGTTTCATACGAAGTTTTCGCAGCCGATTCTTTACCTGTGCATGAAGCGGTAGTTAATTCAAATTTTGAACCTATCGTGCAATCGTTTGACGTTAAAACCGTAGGCAAAGACTCTATTAGCAAAACCACGGTGATTGATGTAACCGATCTTTATACTAAAGATGTGCAGGCGCTTGGATTGCAGGATGGTACCAGAAAAAGATATAAGGTTTCCAGATTAGACGACAGTCGCTCTTATATTGATACCATTAGAAGTTATCCTGAAAATATCGAAATAAGACACGTAAAAACTTATAATGCCGGCGAGCCTCCATCTAACGAAAGTACCGGTTCCATTTCTTTGGAATTCAGCAATTCCATGATACTTCTTCCGAAGGTCCCTATGGAAAGACGCTATTTTGATGAGCGAGTGGGTTGGTTTACTACAGAACAAACCGATTATGGCCTCGAAGCCCAAAAAAGTGAAACCATAGAATATCTTGACCGTTGGAGACTAGAGGTTAAAGAAGAGGACATGGAAAAGTTCAAAAACGGTGAACTTGTAGAGCCTAAAGAACAAATCGTTTACTATATAGATCGTGCCACCCCTGAAAAATGGGTGCCGTTTATCAAGCAGGGAATTGAAGACTGGCAGGTTGCTTTTGAAGCTGCAGGCTTTAAAAATGCCATTATCGCCAAAGATGCACCAACGGTAGAAGAAGATCCAGACTGGAGTCCGGAAGATGTACGATACTCTGTAGTAAGATACCTAGCTTCCCCAATTCCAAATGCAAATGGGCCCCACGTAAGTGATCCACGATCTGGAGAGATCCTGGAATCTGATATTAACTGGTATCACAATGTAATGACACTGCTGAGAAACTGGTTTTTTGTACAAACGGCTTCTATCAATGAAGATGCTCAAGGTGTTGCTTTCAAAGACGAAGTAATGGGTAGATTAATTAGATTCGTTTCTTCTCATGAGGTAGGACACACCTTAGGCCTTCCGCACAATATGGGAAGTAGTGTAGCTTATCCAGTTGAAAAACTGAGAGATCCTGAATTCACTAAAGAATTTGGTACTGCACCTTCTATCATGGATTACGCACGTTTCAACTATATCGCACAGCCGGAAGATGGTGATGTTGCTTTAATGCCTGAAATTGGGCCTTATGATAAATACGCGATTGAATGGGGTTATCGTCCTATTCCGGAGAAAGAAGGAATGGAAGAAAAGGAAATTCTTGACCAGTGGATTCTGGAGCATGCCGGTGATCCAAAATATAGATTCGGAAGCCAGCAAAGTGGTGGTGTAATAGATCCAAGTTCTCAAACTGAAGATCTTGGGGATGATGCCATGCTTGCCAGTGAATACGGAATTAAAAACCTGAAAAGGATTGTTCCTAAGCTTATTGAATGGACCGCTGAAGATGGTAAGGATTATGAAGATCTTGATGATCTTTATGGACAGGTTCTGGCACAATATAACAGATATATGGGTCATGTAGCAGCAAATATTGGAGGAGTTTATGAGTATTATAAAACCTACGATCAGGAAGGTGCTGTATATACGCATGTAGATAAAAAAACCCAGGAAAGGGCGATGGATTTCCTCCAAAAACAATTATTTGAAACTCCAGAATGGATGATTAATCAGGATATTTTCAATAAAATTGAATTTGACGGGAATATTGAGCGTATCAGAAATATGCAACAAAGATCCCTTAACAATATCCTTGACTTCGGAAGAATGTCCAGGTTGATGGAAAATGAAGAAATCAATGGAAATGAGGCATACTCTCTTCTGGATATGATGACCGGGTTGAGAAAAGGAATCTGGAGTGAGATTTATTCAGGACAGAAAATAGACAGATATCGTAGAAACCTTCAGCGTGCATATATTGAACGAATGGAACATTTAATGAATGAAGAACAGGATGAGATCCCTGCGAGATGGAGAAATTGGGTTACGAGAAGTAATGTAAATGTATCTCAGAGTGATATTAGACCGGTTGTAAGAGGTGAATTAAAAGCACTGGAACGCCAGGTTAAAAACTCTGTCTACAGCTCAGGAGACACGTTAACGAGATATCATTTACAGGATGTCTTAAAAAGGATCGATCTAATCCTGAACCCTATTAAATAGATCTTTAAAAAACCCTACTTTTTTAAAAGCTATCGTTTTAATAACGATAGCTTTTTTTTGTTAAAACACCTCTATTTTAGATTCACATGGGTTAACTTTAATAGGCCAATTTAAAATCCACGGCGATGAAACAAATAAGTATATTATTGATCCTTGTTTTTATTTCACTGGGTACATTTGCTCAGAATGATAAAAAGAACAAGATGGAAAAACATCATAAAACTCATAATATGAGTCATGATGAAGATAGTGAGGCACATGCCATGATGTATGCCGATAAGATGACAACCAGACTTAATTTAACTCTGGACCAGAAAGAGCAGATCAAACAGGCGCAAGTTAAAAGACTGGAAAGTCAGAAGGAAATGATGGCCGACATGATGAGCGAAAACGGCGATATGGGTGGCGACATTACAGAAAAGAAGGAAAACAAAATGAAAATTCAGAAAGATTTCAAAGAGGACATGAAAGATATTCTCACGCCTGCCCAGTATAAACAATGGGAACCGATGCATGAACGCGAAATGAAAATGCACGCAAAAAAGAAGCATATGAAAGAAGGGATGGACAAGAGTAAAAACAAAGTTAAAGACGAAAAAGATTCAGACTATTAAAATTAGTTCATATCATTTAATGACAGGGCCACAGGTCCTGTCTTACATTTAAACCATTTCAATTTAAAAAAGTCTAATTACCAGAAACTTTAAATTTTTTATCATGAAAAAATTGATCACAGCCATTTTACTTTTTTTGAGTATTACGGCATTAGCCCAGGAACGAAATGCACAGAAAGGAGATTTATCTAATGAAGAAATGGCGACACTTGGAGCTAAAAGATTGGCAATGCAACTGGATCTTAACCAGGAACAGGAAGCAAAACTTAAAACTTTATATGCAAAGCAGATTGAAGCAAGAAGAGAGCTGATGAAACAACGCAAGCAAAGTAGGGAGAAACTTCAGGAAGAAAGAGTCGACATGAGAAAAGAGCGTATGGAAATGAACGAGGAGCAGAAAGCTGAGTTACAGGAAATCCTTACCGAAGAGCAGTATGCTAAATGGGAGCAACTTCAGGAAAAAAGAAGAAAGGGTCGAAAAGCTCCTATGCGAGACAGACAAAATTAAATTTCAGGATTATTAACTTAAAAGGATCTCGAAGAGGTCCTCTTTTATTTTAGAAAAAACTGAACAACCAAACCTCCTACAAGCCATATATAACAGGCAAATGCAAGGTATTTCAAAGTTTTCTCCAGAGCTTTACTTTTTGGTGCCATCTCTTTCATAAACATCACGTCGTTCCTTTTAAAAAAACCGAGAAATATCAAATATCCTGAAATTACCAGAAATGCCATATTCAGCCAAAACGTGTAATCAATTTTGAAATATTCTGATTCCTGAATTTTAACCGATGAAGGATCAGGCAAAGCTCCAAAAAGATCAAAGCCATAATGCAATAGCAGAGATGCGCCAATAAGTGATGTAAACAGTAGAAAAAGAATAAAAAAGCTCATTTTCCATCCGTAGTACTTTGCATTGATTCTTAGAATAGGAAATACCACCAAATCACTGAAAATAAAAGCCATTACACCTGCGAAACTCACCCCTTTACCAAATAATAACGCAGCTAAGGGAATATTTCCCATAGAACCGATAAAAGTTATAAATGCAGCTAATGGCCCTACAATGATGTGTTCCAGAATAGTGAAAAAACCAAACTCAGTAGTACCCTGTCCACTATTGATAAAGAGAGTTTGAAAAAAGGAATCGGGCACGAATGCAGCCACAATACCGGCAATTGTAAAACCTACGGTTACATCTTTCCAGACCATTTTCCATTCCATCCCATATTGCTGGGAAACTTTGGCCCAGCTCGTTTCAGATTTCATTTTTTTCTTCCAAGACTTATCAGCATTACCTTCTTCATCATCTTCATTATCCAAACGTTCCCTGGCATTTTTGATCAATTTTTTCGGATTAATAATCCGAATCAACAACCAGCTTATCAGGATCAGTATAATTCCCCCAACATATTCGCCTACTACAAATTGCCAACCTAAAAAAATAGAAATAATGATCCCCAGTTCCACCACCAGGTTCGTAGAAGCCAGCAAAAATGCGATAGAAGAAACAAAGCTTGCCCCTTTTTTAAATAGGCTTTTCGTAGATGCCAGGGCCGCAAAACTACAGGAACTGCTAATAAACCCAAAAAAGGTTCCCAACAGTAGTCCTTTAGATTCCTCCTGCCCCATGGTTTCCTGCATACGTTTTTCAGTCACAAAAACCTGAATACAACTACTTATAACATATCCCAACGCAAAAGCCCATAAAGCCATCCAGAAAAAACCGGATGTTGTATAAGCTGCTTCTCCCCATTTGCTTAGAAAATCGTTCATATTTAAAATTTTTTATTGATTATTTCTGTCATCTAAAGCGAAATATAGTGGAGTGAGGGATCTTTATCATATAAAATTACATGAAAAGTAGAGATTCCTCCTATCGTCGGAATGACAAGCTGTTGTCATTCAGAGCGAAATGCAATAAAGCGAAGAATCTTTTGATTACAAAAAAATTGCTTCACTAAGCTTGCAATGACATTTTTTTAATCCAGTTTAGCATTCTTCAACCTCAACGCATTGGCAATCACAGAAACCGAGCTAAAACTCATCGCCAAAGCTGCAATCATGGGTGATAAGAGTAATCCAAAAAATGGATATAAGATCCCGGCTGCGATTGGAACCCCTAAAATATTATAAATAAGAGCAAAAAAGAGATTCTCTTTAATATTTCTCATGACCTTCTCACTGAGTTTTATCGCCTTGAGAACACCTTTCAAATCACCTTTTACAAGCGTTACCTCAGCGCTTTCAATGGCCACATCGGTACCGGTTCCCATGGCGATCCCTATATTTGATTGTGCAAGTGCCGGGGCGTCATTGATCCCATCACCAGCCATAGCCACTTTGTTACCTTGTGCCTGCAATCTTTTAACCTCCTCCATTTTATCCTGAGGAACCATTCCTGCTTTGAAACTGGAAAGACCAAGTTCTTCTGCAACGGCAGCGGCTGTCTTTTCATTATCCCCGGTAAGCATCACCACATTTATTCCTTCTTTTTGAAGTTCCTGTAGCGCATCCCTACTGGTCTCTTTAATCTTATCTGAAATAGTGACAAACCCAACTATTTTCTTATTCACAGCCAGGTAGGAAACTGTTTTTCCCTGTTCCTGTTCTACCGTTACTTTCTTTTTGATCTCTTCAGAAATTTCCGCATTTTCTGCCTGCATTAGTTTATCATTTCCAAGAGCCAGCTGTTTGCCTTCAAATTTTGCTTCGACCCCTTTTCCCGTAACCGAATTAAAATCAGAAGCTTCTCCATAATCTACTTTTTCAGCGTTTGCGTATTTCACAGTTGCCGTTGCAAGCGGATGCTCACTTTGTGCATTTACAGAAGCGATCAAGCGAGTGATTTCTTTTTCGCTATATTCAGAAGAAAGAGAAACCATCTTTTCTACTGAAGGTTTTCCCTCAGTAATCGTCCCGGTTTTATCAATAATTAGCGTATCTATCTGGTTCATTTGTTCCAGTGCGCGTGCGTTTTTTATCAACACGCCGTTTTTAGCTCCTTTCCCTACCCCGACCATTACAGACATTGGTGTGGCCAGCCCGAGCGCACAGGGACAGGCTATAATAAGAACAGCGATAGCATTTACCAGGGCGTAAACGTAAGCAGGTTCAGGACCATAAATAGCCCAAAGTATAAAGGTAATTACTGAAATGGCCACCACAATTGGGACAAAATAAGCGGAAATTCTATCGGCTAGTTTTTGAATAGGCGCCTGCGATCGGCTCGCTTCATTTACCATTTTGATGATCTGCGCTAAAAGGGTTTCATCACCTACTTTTTCAGCAGTCATGGTAAAACTCTGATTTCCATTGATAGTTCCGGAACTTACCTTATCTCCTTCCTTTTTATCAACGGGAATAGGCTCCCCAGTTATCATAGCTTCATCAATACTGGATTTTCCCTTTTTTATGGTTCCATCTACAGGAATTTTTTCGCCAGGCTTTACCCTTAATATATCTCCCTTCTGAATTTTATCTACAGAAATTGTTTCCTCTTTCCCGTTAGCCACTCTCACCGCAGTATTTGGAGCAAGCTTGAGCAATTCCTTTATGGCCGAATTGGTTCTGCTATGCGCCCTTGCTTCCAGCACCTGCCCCATGAGCACCAGGGTAAGAATTACTGTAGCTGCTTCAAAATAAACATGTACCGTTCCCATCTCAGTCTTGAATTGATCTGGAAAAAAATCTGGAAAAAGCATTCCAACCACACTAAAGATCCAGGCTACCCCAGCCCCAATACCAATGAGCGTGAACATATTGAGGTTCCAGGTTTTTATAGATCTATAGGCTCGTTCAAAGAACATCCAGGTAGCATAAAAAACTACCGGAAGGGAAAGTCCGAATTGAATCCAGTTCCAGATTTTCATTTCTGCCAGATCGTAAAGCGGATTATTCGGAATCATTTCAGACATCGCGATTAGAAAAATAGGAAGTGTAAAGCCAACCGCAATCCAGAATTTCCGAAGTAATTTTTTATAGCTTTTCTCTTCTGCTGAAGCTTCGGGCTCCATGGGAACCAGATCCATTCCGCAAATAGGACAATCTCCCGGCTCATCTTCTACAATCTCCGGATGCATCGGGCAGGTATACTGAGTAGCTTGCGGAGCCGCACTAACTTCTTCTACCAGATCCATCCCGCACACCGGGCAGTCTCCTGGCTTATCATAGGTTTTATCTCCTTCGCAGTGCATGGGGCAATACCAGGTTCCTCCCCCGGCCCCTCCAGAGGAGGGGGGCTTTTTATCTTTTTTTTCAATTTTACTCCCAAGTGGATGGATTTGATAATTACCACCTGCGTTTTGAAGAGCTTCCTCAAACTTTTCAATTTCGATATGCTCTTTCATGCGGATTTCAGCCTCGGCTTTTTCAAGATCTACCGTAGCTTCAATTACTCCGTTCACTTCATTCAGAGTTTTCTCCACATGAGACCGGCAGCCATTACAGGTCATTCCGGTGATTTTGTATGTGTGTCGCATTGGTTTGCCAGGAGAATGTTCAGAATTGTCAGGCATCATAATATGATAATTCCCGCCATCTTTTTGAAGCGCTTTTTCAAATTTCTCTAATTTGATATGCTCTCTCATTTCAATATCGGCTTTGGCTTTCCCCAGATTTACTGAAGCATTTTTTACTCCATCAACTTCACTCAAAGTTTTTTCAACGTGAGCACAACAACCATTGCAGGTCATTCCTGAAATTTTATAAGTGTGTTTCATCTTTTTTATATAAACTTCCTGAAATAGGTATTTCAGAAGATATTCAACTATGCAAAGTTACGTGAGGAAAGATGGAAAGGATTTCGATATTTTAGAAATATCTTTTAATTAAAAAAAAAGAACCGCCTAAAGTATAAAAGAGAAATTCTAGGCGGTTAATCCTATTATGCTACAAAGGCTTCACAGGCACTAACACATTCTTTACATGCTTTCGCACAATCCTGGCAGTGTTTATGGTCGTGTTTTCCACATTCATCAGCACAGGCCTGGCAAACTTTTTTACAATAATCTACTAGCCCCTGGACATCCTTATAATTAGTAGCAAGTACCTGATTTAATGCAGAACATACCTCTGCACAGACTCTGTCGATCCTGATACAATCTGCCATCATTTTTACATTGTCTTCTTCCAAACAGGCATCTGCACAATAATTACAATGATTGATACAATTTCCTAAAGCACTAATTAATTTTTCATTTCTCATAATGTATTGATTTAATGGTTATTCCACTAAATTAAGAATGAGTTCTGAAATTAGCCATTAAAATTATGCTAAGAGTTTTCAGTTTTAAATGATTTTAACTTTGGATTTTAGATATTTAAGATTTTTTAGCATCTACCAATGCCCAGTCCCAGCCATCCTGACGAACCAATGTTTTAAAAATTCGCCTGTTTTGTTCTAGTTGTTCTGAAAAACTATCTTTTGGGGAATCAATAATGAGTTCAGCATTCATCAGCTTTTTGATACCCGGAAACGGAGGACCCGACTTTTCCAATTTCATATGTGTAACTTCAGAAAGTACCTCAAAATAATTTTCATAGGCAATTACCAATGGTTTTATCCTCTGGTATTCTGGTCTTTTTTTCTCCGGAATCACATTTAAAATGATAATCATGGCTTCATAGAGTCTTGCCAGCTGAAGAATGATCGCGTTTTTCTCTTTATTATTGTGAAAATAGTGTATCACGGGATAAGCACGATGTTGCTGACTATATTTGATAATTTCATCTGAAATATCATCGACCTTTTTTAACAATGCTTCAAAATCATTTCCACTCCAGGAGGTAAGAACAATTTCCTCGGGACTGCTGCCCAATGTACTCAACTTAATTCCAAGTTTACGCTGGTCTATTACTGCTGAAAGTACTGGTATAAAATAAGTGACAGACATGGT
Organism: uncultured Flavobacteriaceae bacterium; assembly: GCA_964008195.1. Lineage (GTDB taxonomy): Bacteria > Bacteroidota > Bacteroidia > Flavobacteriales > Flavobacteriaceae > Christiangramia. The sequence goes on along the minus strand of CAXGBX010000004.1, from coordinate 3,176 downwards.
AAGCAGGATAAGTCCAGTAAATGAATAAATACTGGTTAATATTCTCCATATATCTCCTGAAGGGATATAATCTCCCATCCCCAGCGTTGAAAGCGTAAACCCACTGTAATAGATAATTTGCCAGATATTAGCTGTTATTCTTGTAGTGCTATCTATAATAGATCCTGGATGCGAGTAAAGAATGATTATGAGACTTAGCAATAATAAAAGTACCCAGATAAGCACAATGGAGATCAATAAAAAGTAGCCCCCATGTGCCAATATCTTTGACTTTCCGTTTCTCCCGGTGATCACCAGTAGAAACTTCCAGAAAAGATGTGAAAATTTACTGGTTAGCCATCCCCCCCCTTGCATAGATAAAGTAGTTTGAAGGATATCAAGCACAATGGACAGATATAGAACTACCCCTATATATAGTAAAATTTCCATGAAATTAATTTTGATTAAACCTACAGAGGCTTAACAATAACTACTGTTACTTTGAATTCTTATTTTTTATACTGAATCCAGACTTCTCCTATCTTCTATATGCCTATTCTTATACTCAGAAGGAGTGAGGCCGGTCGCCTTTTTGAAAGAGGTAGAAAGATAAGCAGGCGTAGAATAACCCAGGTTATCGGCAATCATAGCGATATTCCATTCGTTATAATTCAACAGCTCTTTCACCCTTTCAATCCTAACGGAATTATAGAATTTTTGAATGCTCTGTCCTTCACTTTCCCTAAATATATGTGTGATGTGGCTATAATCATAATGAAGAGAGGAACTAAGTATCGAAGAAAGCTTTTGGCCTGAAGGGTCTTCTGAATAAACTTTCTCGATAATCAGGGATTTAATATTATTGATCAGTTTTTCATTTCGATCCTGGATGATCTCAAAACCTACTTTTTCGAATTCTTTTTGAAGTTGATGCAGTTCCATCAGGCTAAGTTCCCTTTCAAGAACTACAGCACCAAGATTCACTTCTGCATAAGGAATTTTTATACGTTGAAAAATTTCCTGTACAGTCATAATGCACCGCTGGCACACAACATTCTTAATATGAATTTTATGTTCTTCCATCCAAAAAGAAACCTGCAAGATTTAAAAACCTTGCAGGGTATTTTTTAATTGATTACATAATTGTCTCATCTACTCTTCCGCAGTTCAGCATTTTACTACCAAAATACGGATTTTTTATCTCTTCAGAACTGGAGTACCAGAAATCTCCTTTTCCTTCAAATGCCATTGGACAGAACTGCTTGTAAATCTTCCCAGAAGAAATAGCTTCTTTTAGTACTGGTTCCATAGCTGCGGTTAATTCTGAAAAGATCTCTCTTTGTTTATTCACCTCTTCAGTATTAACTATTTTACCGGCGATCTCAGCAATTTCTGGTTGAGAATCCTTTAGGGTGTTTTGTAAATTCCGGGCTGCTTTTCTACTGGCCGAAGCATCGGTGCTAACCAGTGCATCTTTTATTGCCAGGTATTCATCAAAAGCTTGCTTTACTGTTTCGCTACTAAATTCGGGTGCTTCTGCATGCATAGTTTTCTCCGAATCCATTTTATTAGCTTCTGTATGCATTTCATGTTGCATTGGGGCAGAAGCATCATCCTTTTCTTTCTTGTTCTCTCCACACGAAGTTAAAATTAAACTTCCTGCGATAATGCTTAGTGTTATTAAATTCCTTTTCATCATTTTATAATTTAATTGTTATTGAATTTGACGTTTTTAAATAGTGATATTACAATCTGTTATTTTTTCTTTTTCTTTTTATTTGGCTGAACAATCTTTCTAACCGTTGGTGAAGAAATGTACCAGAGTAAAAATCCACTTAAAACGGTAATAAGGCCTAATAAAGAGAAGCTTCGCAAAACAATATTATTAAAGTCATCCCTACCTTCATAATCCATGGTATGTGTCATCCATAAAAAATCAAACCATCGCCAATCTCTATGTCTTACAGAGCGAAAACTGCCATTAGTTGCACCAATATATGCCTTTAAATTCTCATCCGTTTTATAAGATATCACATAGGCTGGCAGTAGATTTTCTCTATATTCATGGTGTTTGCCGGTTTCAGTTATCCTTTGGATACCTGAAACTTCCAGTTCTGGTTTCATAAACCTATCAGCGATATCCCGAGCCTGTTTTTCACTAATTTCATCAATTTTTGTTCCGGTTCTGGCATTCATCAAAACCTTTTGGTTTATAAAATAATAAGGTTCTCCTGATATTTCCTGAAGGCTAATAGAAGCAACCTGAATTTCCGGATCCAGTTCTGTGGGACTTTTTAAATTCTCAAAAGTAGCCTGCGTAGGGCTCTCTTTCTTAAACTGGTCCCCGTGAATCTCATCCAGATCGGTCCAGCTGAAATAAAGGCCGCTTACCGTCCACATTATAAATTGAATTCCAATAAATATACCCAGATAACGATGCGCTTTCCGGATATTCATAGCTGTTTTACGCTTTACCATTTTAATAAAAATTGAAAATCAAAAAAATTTTCTTTCCATCCTAACCGATGTAAAAAGTATTTTCAAGCTAAGAATATAAATCATCGTAAGAAAGATTTTCCTTCTCACTTAAACGTTTTATAATATTTGATTTATTGATTCCACTTCTATCAGAGTGCCCCATGGATAAAAGAAGCTCTTTTAAACCTTCAAGAGTATTACGATGATAATTGGCCACCTTTTCTTTTTTGTCTTCTACTACTAAAGCACTTACCCGATAGGGATCCATAGTCGTTATACCCGTGGGACAGGTGTTTAAATTACACTTTAAGGCCTGCACACAGCCTAGCGCAAACATCATACCCCTAGAGCTATAACATGCGTCTGCACCCACGGCCATCGCCTTATAAATGTCAAAGGATGAAATGATTTTTCCTGCGGCTATAATTTTTATGTTTTGGCGCAAACCGTACTTTTTTAGAATCTTCTGAGCAAAATGCAGGGCTTCAATTAATGGCATTCCTCCCCAATGCAAACCTTCCATATTAGCGGCTCCAGAACCTCCTTCAGCTCCATCTACTACAATAAAATCAGGATAATTTTTCTCTTTACAGGCTGAAAATTGTTTGATCATTTCATCGAATTCCTGCCTTAAGCCTATGCAAAGTTTGATACCAACTGGTTTTCCCCTGGAAAGATGTCTTAATTCTTTGATGAAATTTAATAGTTCAGTTGAATTA
>CAXGBX010000003.1:0-19040 GCA_964008195.1 uncultured Flavobacteriaceae bacterium | reverse complement strand
TGCAATTCAATAATTCCTTCTTTGTTTTTAAGATTTTGATCTGTTCCTTCAACATCGGCAATTCCAAGCCAGGGCTCAATGCAAACATAAGGAGCACCGGGTTTTGCCCAAACCCCAAGATTTTTAAAATCTTTAAATTCCACGGAAAGTATCTTCCCGTTTTTCTCACTGAAAAGATTCACTTTTTTGGAGCTGATATCTTTAAATATCAGTGCGTCATTATCAAAAATATGATCGGTAAGCTGAATTTTATTCTCATCATTTAAAATCTTTTCTGTTTTTGAACTTACCAGACCGTCTTCATTCAAAATATAAGTATCCAGGTGCATTTTTTGATCGAATTCCAGGGAATAATCCTCGATTTTTTCATTTTCGAATAACTGAATATTAAACGCCGGATGTCCGCCTAGAGAGAAATAAATCGGTTTCTCGTCAAGATTGATAATATGATGGCTTACTTTCAGAGATTTTCCATTTAACGTAAAGGTGATCCTGAAATCAAATTTGAAAGGGTACATTTTTAAAGTTTCTTCAGAATATAAAAGCTCAAAAACCAGGTGTTTTTCAGACTTCTCTTTGATTCTGATATTTTCATTGTACCTGATAAACCCGTGTTTGGGCAGCTCATACTCCTGACCTTCAAAATTAAAGTTCCCCTCTTTTAAAACACCAATAACCGGAAAGAGGTTTGGAGCATGGCTTTCCCATATTTCAGGATTTGCCTGCCAGATATATTCTCTCTTATTTTCTTTATTCTGAATACTGCAAAGTTCTGCGCCCGTTTCCTTAACGGTAACTTTCAGAAATTCATTTTCAATAGAATGCTTTTTCAAATCTTTCAATTTTGATTGAATATCCGTAAAGATTCATAGAAATAAAAAATAAGTTTAGAATATTAAATCGAGCGCAGTCGAAATGCTTTTGACTATCCTTCGACTTTAGTTTATCCTGAACGCAGTTGAAGGGCTCAGGATGACAAAAACCTTTAGAACATGAAAGGCTAAATGTTCTGACCTTATTTATTTTCGGTAATTTTAGGCAAAAATTAACCGGATGAAAAAAATACTGGCTTTCGCAGGCTCAAATAGTAGTACTTCTATAAATCAGAAATTACTGGATCATGTTATTGATCGTGTTCAGGCTCATGAAATAAAAGAGATCAAACTTACAGATTATCCCTTGCCAATTTTCAGTGAAGATATCGAGAAAAATCAGGGCTACCCCGTAAACGCGACCATTCTTAAAAATTTAATTGCAGAAAGTGATGCCTTGATAATCGCAGTAAATGAGCATAACGGAGGGCCTTCGGCATTTTTTAAGAATACGATCGACTGGCTTTCCCGTGTAAACAGGAATTTTTTAGAAACTAAGAAAATCCTTTTAATAAGTACTTCCCCGGGAAAAGGAGGTGCAAAACGTTCTCTTGAATACGCAAAAAATATCTTCGGAAGATTTGGAGGTGATGTTGTTGAAAGTTTCAGCCTGCCTTCTTTCAAAGACAATTTCCAGGATGGAAAGTTAACAAATGAGGTGCTCGATATGGGAATTGAGGATGTGCTTACTACCTTTGCTCACCAAATTAATAGTTAAGTGCGCACTTCCCGAATTTTTTCAATTGAGAACCCATTAAAATTCAAAGATCAGTTATTATCCTGGGGTCGGCAGTTTCAGGAGATCGTCTGGTTAGATAGTAACGATGATGATTCCAGAACGGGAGAATATGAAGCTTTATTAGCGGTAGAAGCTTTTACCGCGATAAAAACCGATTATGTAAATGCTTTTGATAAGCTTAAGGAGTATCAGGAAACTACTGCAGATTGGATTTTTGGATATTTGAGCTATGATCTAAAAAATGATGTGGAGCGCTTGAAATCTTTAAATCATGACGGACTTCATTTTCCTGATCTTTACTTTTTTCAACCCCAAAAACTGATTTTTATAAAAGATGATCAAATTGAGTTTCGTTATTTGAGAGTGGTAGATGACGAAATTGAAGATGATTTTGAGCAAATTCAGAATTTTCAATCAGATATATCCTCTGATCGTGTCCCAATAAAGGTTGAATCGAGAATTTCAAAAAATGAATATCTTGATAAAATTGGAAAAATGCTGAACCACATTCACCGGGGGGATATTTATGAAGCCAATTTTTGCCAGGAGTTTTATGCTGAAAATGTGGAGATTGATCCTTTTAATATTTACAGTTCGTTAAATGAAATTTCCACGCCACCTTTCGCAGCCTATCTCAAGCTGGAGAATTTTAACCTTATTTCAGCCTCCCCGGAACGCTATTTAAAGAAAAAAGGAGTTCAATTATTGTCACAGCCTATAAAAGGCACAGCGAGAAGAGCTGAGGATGCGCAGGAAGACCGCAAAATAGCAGATGAACTTGCAAATGATCCTAAAGAACAATCAGAGAATGTGATGATCGTGGATCTGGTTCGTAACGATCTTTCCAGAATTGCCAAAAAAGGAAGCGTCAAGGTGAAAGAGCTTTGTAAAGTTTATACGTTTAAGCAGGTACATCAATTGGTTTCCAGCGTAACGGCAGAAATTTCAGATGATATTCCACCAGTGGAAGCTTTGAGAACCAGCTTTCCTATGGGGAGTATGACTGGTGCCCCGAAGATTTCAGCCATGAAAATAATAGAAGAATTGGAAGAATCTAAGCGTGGAGTATATAGTGGGGCGGTTGGATATTTTACTCCCAAAGGTGACTTTGATTTTAATGTGGTGATAAGAAGTATTCTTTATAATTCTGAAAACAAATACCTCTCATTTTCGGTAGGAGGTGCAATCACCGCAAAGTCAGATCCTGAAAAAGAATATGAGGAATGTCTTTTAAAGGCAAAAGCCATGTGGGAAGTGCTTACCAATTTATAAATCAAAAGATTCCAATTATATCTTGAAAAGTCATCTTCTAGTAAGAGGATTTAGTAGCGCCCTTTCGTATATTTGAGAGACCATGGAAAAACTCTTCAAAAATCTCATAAAAACAGAATTTCCTTATTTATGCGGAAGCAAACTTCTGCTCGCGGTAAGTGGGGGCGTGGATAGTGTGGTAATGGTGCATTTATGTGCTTCAGCTAAATTAGATTTTTCTATTGCCCATTGCAATTTTAACCTTCGCGGTGAGGAAAGCGATGGAGATGAGAAATTTGTAGTAGATCTTGCAGATTCGTTGGACGTTGAGGTATATACCGAAAGTTTTGACACTTTGAGTTTTGCTGAAAATCATAAAATTTCAGTACAAATGGCCGCCCGTGATTTGCGTTACGAATGGTTTTCTGAACTTAGTAATTTGATGCAGTTTGATTATGTGCTAACCGCCCATCATGCAAATGATAATCTGGAAACTTTTTTGATCAATCTTATCCGCGGGACCGGGCCTGAAGGACTTAGCGGTATTAAAAATGAAAGAGATCAAATAGTACGACCACTGTTAAGTTTTACAAGAGCGCAAATTGAAGCATACGCCCGAAAAAAGCAGTATAAATGGCGTGAAGACAGTAGTAATGCTTCAGATAAATATATGCGGAACAAGATTCGCCACCAAATAGTTCCTGCAATGGAGGAAATCAATCCTCAGCTACTGGACAGTTTTGCAAGAACCCAGCAACATCTTCAGGAAAGCCTGGATCTGGTGGAAGATTATATAAGTTTGCTATATCCAAAACTTATTAAGAAAGATCCTTACGGATATGCCATAAATATTGAATTTCTCCTAAAGCTTCCCAACCAGAAACAGATTCTGTATCAACTACTGAAATCATTTGGGTTTAGCGAATGGAATGATGTGTACGATCTTTTGGAAGCCCAAAGCGGTAAAATGGTTTTATCAGATTCTCACCGGCTTATTAAAGATAGGCAGCGATTATTACTTACAGAACACAACGATCAAATAGAACATAAAGAATATCACCTTGATAAAGATGAAACCCTGGTTATGATCCCGGGATTGGGTACTTTTCATATGAATGAGGTAGATAAAATGGAACAAACCTCAAAAAGTTGCATTTACGTTTCTGAGAATAAATTAAAATTCCCTCTTACTATTAGAAAATGGAAGAAAGGCGACTATTTTCAGCCTTTTGGAATGAAAGGTAAAAAGAAGCTTAGTGACTTTTTTAAGGATGAAAAATTTTCCCTGCCAGAAAAAGAACATACCTGGATTTTATGTTCTGAAGGGGAGATCGTCTGGATCATAAATCATCGTGCAGATAATCGATTTGCGATTGAAAAGTCAGATTCTAGTATTTTGAAGATATATATCACATAAATTCTTCTCCTAATATACCTCAAAACCGGGCTAGGGTGACGACGGACAATGTTCCTTTTATAATCCGTCCCTGGTTTATCGCAAGTTGCGGGAGTAAGGACGAGGGTTTGTCAGATTAATATTTTCTTTCCTGGTTTCTAAAATGATATTTTTTCTGTAAAACCCGTCATTAGCGATGAACCGACTTATGCAGCGGTGATCTTAAATTTTTCTTTTATTAGGATCCTGTCGGTTTGAAAAAAATGAAATTATTTCTACTGTTTCATTATTAATTCTATAGTACAAATTATTATACTTCGCAACCACAGCTCTTCTAATGTTTTTCTTCGTTTCAGAAGTTTGATAAAGTTCCGGATTTTTAGAAATTAATTCAACGGTATGATCAAGTTCTTGAGAAAAATTCTCCAATTCTTTTTCAGTCCATTTTTCTTCTAAATGCTTAACAGTTTTTTGTAGTTCGTACAGTGCATGGTCAGTCCACAGAATTTTATAACCACTTTTCGTATAATTTCTTTGCTTCTGAATGGGAACTTAATTTTCCAGAGTCGGCATCTTTAATTCCTTGTTCGATAGATTTCTTTTCTTCTTTTGAAATTTCCTTCCACCAGTCTTTTTTTTCACTCTCTCGTAACTTCATTATTTTTGCGATCACGGACTCATCATTCAGGGTAGATAACCACTGAATTAATTCGATTTTTTTATTTTGAATATTTATATCCATAACTCAAATTTACAATTTTGAGATTAATTCTTTTGTTCTTCTAGCGATCTTTTTGACTGCTGTATAACTCGTTTCAGAATCAACTTTGGTATATGGCTTTCATTTCTACAAAATTTTAGAGAAGGAGAAATCCCATGTTTTGATCTGAAATCTGAATGTGGTTCATTTCTTTAGTCGAGATGACACCCTCCCAAAAATTTATAAATCTAAATTTTGATATAAAGAAATTAGTGCATTCGTGGCGAATCACTTCAGATATTAAATTAACTGGTATCAGCTTTAAATTTCATTTTGTTTTAGGTTTAGATGCCTAATTTCTATCTTTAGAAATTCTTATTAAATCTATATTGATGAAAATCTTCAAAGCACCTTTACTAACAGTCATTATCCTGTTTTTAACTGCACCCATTCTGGCTCAGTCTGAAAGCGATTTTGATGTTAAAGCAAATTATGACAAAATGGAAGTTGATATCCCAATGCGGGATGGAACGAAGCTTCATACCACTATCTATATGCCCAAGGATACTTCCCAGGAATATCCAATTTTAATGCAACGAACGCCTTACAGTTCCCGGCCATACGGGGAAGATCAATTCAGGTCTAAAATTGGGCCGAATGAAATTTTGATGAAAGAAGGAAATATTATCGTATATCAGGATGTTCGTGGAAGATGGATGAGTGAAGGGCAGTATGATAATATGCGTGCTTATATTCCGAATAAAAAGGGAAAGGAATTTGACGAAGCCAGTGATACCTACGATACTATCGAGTGGCTGATCAATAATGTTGAAAATAATAATGGAAATGTTGGAACCTGGGGGATTTCCTATCCGGGATTTTACGCAACCTATTCTTTGCTGAGTGAACATCCTGCTTTAAAAGCGGCTTCTCCACAGGCAAGTATTGGCGATTTCTTTTTTGATGATTTTCATCACAATGGGGCTTATTTATTGAGCTATTGGAGAGCAACATCTGTCTTTGGATATCAACACGAGAAACCAACCGATACTGCCTGGTATGATTTTCCGAAGATGGGGACAGAAGATCAATATCAGTTTTTTATGGATGCAGGCCCGCTGAGCAATCTTGATAAATATTATAAGGAAGACAACGAGTTCTGGCAGCAACTGAAGAATCATCCAAATTATGATGAATTCTGGCAAAAGCGTGGAATTGTTCAGCATATGAAGGATATTAAACCTGCGGTGATGATCGTTGGAGGTTTATTTGACGCGGAAGATCTTTATGGCCCGTTTGCCATTTATAAAAGCATTGAGGAAAACAGCGATAATTACAATAGTATTGTTTTTGGACCCTGGAGTCATGGTGACTGGGCCAGGGAGTCTGGCAGACAAGGTGTTGGTAATGTATATTTTGGAGATAGTATTTCTTCACATTTTCAGAGGGATTATGAAACTGAATTTTTCAATCATTTTCTGAAGAAGAAAACGAAGGATATGTTGAGGTTGCCAGAAGCCCATATTTATGATACGGGAGCAAGAGAATGGAATAATTATACGGAATGGCCCCCTAAAAATACTAAATCTAAAACCTGGTATTTAGGGGATGATCAAAAATTCACACAGACTCCAACTAAAAATAAAGAAGTGTTTGTAAGTGATCCTGAAAAGCCGGTATCTTATAACAATGAGATCAAAATGGTGTTTACCCCGCGTGAATATATGACCGGCGATCAGCGTTTTGCTGCCAGAAGACCAGATGTACTGGTTTTTGAAACCGAAGTTCTGGAAGAAGATATGAAGCTTGCCGGGCCTGTTGAAGCCATGTTAAAAGTTGCTACAACTGGAACTGCTGCAGACTGGATCGTGAAAGTAATCGATGTATATCCACCAGACGCCGAAAACTACGAAGAAACCATGCCGCATTTAAAAATGAGCAACTATCATATGATGGTGCGAAGCGAGGTAATGCGCGGAAGATTCAGAAATAGTTTTGAAAATCCAGAGGCATTTGAAGCTAATAAAAAAACCGATGTGAATATAACGCTACAGGGTATTAATCATACATTTAAAAAAGGGCATAAGCTTCAGGTTCAAATTCAGAGCACTTGGTTCCCATTAATAGACCGGAACCCACAGACTTATGTAGATAATATTTTTAAAGCTGAAGAAGAAGATTTCCAAAAACAGACTCATACCGTTTATGGAGATTCAGCGATTAAATTTTCGGTTGTAGATGAAGAATAATATGAAAGTTAGAAATAGCATTTTAATGATCCTATTCAGCGCCGCTATTATTTCCTGTGGTGAGAATAAAGAAAATGATAAGTATTCCGCAGAAGAAGTTGAAAAAACCTCTAAAGAGCTCAACGATTATTTTGAAGCGGAGTTTCAAAAGGAAGTTAAGGAATCCCCAATGATGCAAGCTCAGCTTGGATTAAAATCAGATTATGGAAAATGGGATGATTTCTCTAATTTAAAGTATGCTGAAGATAGAGATCAGGCGAAAGAAAGATTAGATTATTTAGATAAGGTTGATTTAGAAGCATTAGATAAGGAAACCAGATTGAGTTATGAACTTTTCCGCAGACAGGTAAAAAATGAAATTGAAGATTATAAATATCGTTTTTATGACTATCCTGTAAATCAAATGCATGGCTATCACGCTGAATTACCTTCGTTTCTGATCAATATGCATAGAATAGATTCCATTCCCGATGCCACGGCCTATATTTCCAGGTTGGAAGGTTTAGGGAAAGTAATGGATGATATCATTGAACAATTGAAGTTAAGGGAGCAAAATGGAATTATCCCTCCAAAGTTTGTTTTTGACAGAACCCTCGATGCTTCCAGGAATATTATCAAAGGAAAGCCTTTCACTAATTCTTCAGAAGCGAGCACGCTAATGAATGACTTTAATTCCAAAATTGAAAAACTGGATATTTCGGAAGAGCAAAAAACAGATCTAGTGAACAAAGCTGAAACTGCTTTGGTAGATCATGTGCAACCTGCCTATGAGAATTTAATTGAATTTCTGGAAAATCAGCAGAAAAGAGCTACCGATGAAGCTGGTGTATGGAAATTTCCGAAGGGAGAAGAATTTTATAATAATGCATTGAAACGTGTGACTACCACCAATCTTACTGCAGATGAGATTCATGAAATTGGCTTGAATGAGGTGGCCAGGATCCATGGTGAAATGGAAAAGATTATGGAAGAGGTTGAATTTGAAGGTTCTTTGCAGGACTTTTTTGAATTCATGAAAACAGATGAGCAATTTTACTATGAAGATACTGAAGAAGGAAAAGCAGCTTATTTGAAAAATGCCAAAGAAGTCATCAATTCTATGAAGGCGAAACTTCCTGAATTGTTCAATACCATGCCTGAAGCTGATATTGTGGTAAAAGCAGTAGAACCATTTCGCGAGAAAAGTGCCGGCAAAGCTTTTTATCAGCAACCGGCTATCGATGGATCCAGACCCGGAACATACTACGCCAATTTATATGATATGAAAGCAATGCCCAAATATGAGCTGGAGGCACTTGCTTTTCATGAAGGTATTCCCGGACATCATATGCAAATCGCTATTGCCCAGGAACTGGATAGTCTCCCCGAGTTTAGGAAGTTCAGTTTCGAGACAGCTTATGTGGAAGGTTGGGGATTGTATAGTGAATATATTCCGAAGGAAATAGGATTTTACCAAGATCCTTACTCAGATTTTGGAAGGTTAGCAATGGAATTATGGAGATCCTGCAGATTAGTGGTAGATACGGGAATTCATGCGAAAAAATGGACCAGGCAGGAAGGGATCGATTATTATAAAAAGAACACTCCTGCAGCCGAAAGTGCCTGCGTAAAAATGGTAGAACGGCATATCGTAATGCCAGGACAGGCTACGGCTTATAAAATAGGGATGAATAAGATTCTGGATTTGCGTGAGAAAGCCAGAGAACAATTAGGAGATAAATTTGATATCAGGGAATTCCATGATGTGGTGCTTACTGATGGCGCACTGCCACTTACAGTACTGGAATCTAAGGTAAATGACTGGGTTGAAGAAAAAAATAAATAATCTTGGAGGAAATTCAAAAGTCTGATCTAAAGATCATCGACCTGGTAAATTCGAATAAAAGTAGGTTACAGATACTTAATTACGGGGCAACAATATTTAGTTTTAAAATATTAAATAAACAAAAAGATCTTGTGGATATTGTAGTGGGCCCCAGAAATGCTGAAGACTATCTAAGCCAGACCTACCGGGAGGAGAATAAATGCTTTGGTGCTACCATAGGAAGATTTGCCGGGAGAATTTCTGATGGTAAATTTAAAATAGAAGAAGAGCAATATGAGCTTTTTCAAGAAGAGGGAGTTCATATACATGGTGGTGAATCTGGATTTCAGTATAAATTATGGGAAGTTGATAGGGTAGAAGAAGGTGAAAATCCATCGGTAACTTTATCTTATACAAGTGAGCACCTGGAAGAAGGTTATCCTGGAAAGCTTCAGGTTCAGGCAAAATTTACTTTAACCGAAAAAGATGAGATAAAGATCTCCTATACCGCGAAAACTGATAAGTCAACTATTGTTAATATAACCAATCATTCCTATTTTAATTTGAATGGAGGAGGAAGTGTTAGTGACCACTTTATGCAGGTAAATGCATCTAAAATCCTGGAGCTTGATGAAAAGAACTTGCCAACAGGAAACCTTACCAAGCTAAAACAAAGCTCAAAAGATTACCGAGAAAATAAATTATTGGGAAATAGGGAACTGGATGATGTTTACGTGATAGATGTAATGGAAAATGAAGTTCAGGCCCAGCTTTTTTCCTCTCTAAGTGGGATTAAGATGAAATTGAGTAGCAACCAATCAGTTTTGGTTGTTTATTCGCCAGAAACTTTACCAGATTCCTGGAAATATTTCAATGCTATAGATGAAAAATATCCGGCTGTGGCTCTGGAAGCTCAGAATTATCCTGATGCACCAAATTTTAGAAATTTTCCATCCAGTCTGTTAAAGCCCGGCGAAGTGTACGAAAACAATATCACTTTTGCTTTTTCTGTAAAATAATAACTTTATATTTAAACGAAATTTTAAGATTTTATTATGATTGGAATTCTATCCTTCGTAGGCTTTACAGCGCTTGTGGCTATTATCGCATATTTTGCAACCAGAAAGACGGATGAGTCCACCAGTGACGGTTATTTCTTAGGAGGTAGAAGTTTGACGGCAGGCGTAATTGCCGGTTCTTTATTACTTACCAATCTATCTACGGAACAGATCGTGGGTTTAAATGGAAGCTCCTATGCCAATGGACTTTCCGTAATGGCCTGGGAAACTTTAGCGGCAATTGCTATCGTGGTAACCGCAATTTTTCTTTTACCAAGATATCTCAAAGGTGGTCTTACCACGGTTCCTCAATTCCTGGCAGAACGTTATGATATTACCACAAAGACTATAACTTCAGCTTTATTTCTTACCGGGTACGTTGTGGTTCTTTTACCTATTATCCTATATTCCGGTTCTGTAGCGATCAGTGGAATGTTTGATGTGCCTGCTATGTTAGGGGTTTCAGACGACGCTGCGATTAAAATCTGTGTTTGGGGTATTGGAATTATAGGTTCTATATATGCAGTTTTCGGCGGACTTAAGGCTGTAGCTGTTTCAGACAGTATTAATGCCATTGGTCTTTTAATAGGGGGAATCCTTGTTCCGGTTTTCGGGTTGATTATAATAGGTGATGGAGATTTTTTTACCGGAATAACTATTCTAATGGAAACTAATCCAGAGAAGTTCGAATCTATGGGAGATGAAACCAGCCCTGTACCTTTCCACACCCTTTTTACAGGGATGATGCTTGTACAGCTATTTTACTGGGGAACTAACCAGCAAATTATACAACGTGCACTGGCAGCCAAAAATTTAAAGGAAGGCCAGAAAGGGCTAATGCTGGCTTCTTTTATAAAAATATTGGGTCCGCTAATTGTTGTTTTACCTGGAATTATTGCTTTCCACATATTTGGGGCAGATTTGGAAAATGGAGATGAGGCTTATCCACTTTTGGTTAATAGAGTCTTACCAAGCACTTTAATCGGATTTTTTGCAGCGGTAATTTTTGGAGCTATTCTTAGTTCTTTTAATAGTGTTCTTAATAGTTCCGTAACATTGTTTGGGATAGATATTTATAAGCAGCACATCAATAAGGATGCAAATGAAAAGACCGTAGTTAAATATGGAAAAATCTTCGGAACATTTTTAGCCATCGCGGCTATGTTCATTGCGCCTTTTATAGCAAATGCAGGTAGCCTGTTTGCCTATCTTCAGGAGGTAAATGGTATTTATAGTATTCCTATTCTAACCATTATCGTTGTGGGGTATTTGACAAAATTTGTACCGGCTATTGCTGCTAAAATTGGACTTATATCTGGATCCTTATTGTATATAATTAGTCAGTTTGTACTTCAACCATATTTTCAAGAAGAAGCTGTCTCAAACGCAAAAGCTAATGGTGTAACTGATGTTGCAGAATTAGCTGCAATAGAAGCTAGTGCTTATCCACACTTCTTAGACGTAATGGCGATATTATTTGCTTTAAATGTTGCAATTATGTTGGTTATTGGAAAAATATGGCCTAGAAAAGAAGCTTATATACAGGAACATACCAAACAGGTAGATATAACTCCCTGGAGGTATGTAAAACCTGTAGGTATTATGATTATTGCAATCGTAATAGGGATTTATGCTTATTTTGCATAGGAAAAATTACTTTCTGGTAGAATCTCGGTGAATAATAGAAGTTTCCAGCTTATGGTCCAAAGGTTCTTTGGATAAATCCTCTTTTATACGTGATATCATGGTTTCCATAGCTAAGCTACTTTGAATTTCTTCGTGTTGGTCTATAGTACTTAGGGATGGTAAAAAGTTGTCTCCTATAATTCCGTTGGTAAATCCTATTACTGAAACATACTCCTTTTTATTCATCGAATAAATTTACTGCTTTGAGTAATGAACTTCAGAAAGTTCATTCAGTCTTTGTGCGGCTTGCTCTGCGGTAATATCACGTTGAGGTCCGGCAAACATTTCATAACCCACCATAAATTTTTTAACCGTAGCAGATCTTAATAGCGGCGGATAAAAACTCATATGAAAATGCCATTCTGGATACTCTTTTCCATCGGTTGGAATTTGATGGATTCCTGAAGAATATGGAAATGAAGTCTCAAACAGATTATCATATTTTATAGTGAGTTTTTTAATGATTTCAGCATAAGCAACTTCTTCGGCCTGATTCAATTGACCAATATGCTGAAGATGCCGTTTAGGAACGATCATCGCTTCAAAAGGCCAAATTGCCCAATAGGGGATAAGGGCTGCAAAATGCTCATTTTCGGCAAGTATTCTTTCTCCAGTTTGCAGTTCCTGTTTTATATAATCTGAGAGTAAACTTTTTCCATTTTTATCCCAGTACTCTTTAAGCTTGACAGATTTTTTCAGCACTTCGGAAGGAACAGATGATTGTGACCAGATTTGCCCGTGAGGATGCGGATTGCTACATCCCATGATCGCACCTTTATTCTCAAAGATTTGCACATAGTTGATTTCTTCTTTTGAACTTAATTCCTTATACTCCCTTTTCCATATCCTAATCACTTTAACGATATCTTCCACTTCCATAAGCGGCAGGGTAAGTGAATGATCTGGGGAAAAACATACTACTTTACAGATCCCTTTTTCACTTTCAGCTTTTAAAAGTCCTTCTTTAAAATCGATTTCAGGAGTATCCTGAAGCAATGAAGAAAAATCATTTATAAAAGCGAAAGGCTCTTTATAGTCGGGGTTGGTGTCTCCACTAGCACGGGTGTTTCCTGGGCATAAATAACACGATGCATCATAGGTTTGCTTTTCAACAGATTTATTTTCTTCGGTCTTTCCCTGCCAGGGGCGTTTTGTTCTATGCGGGGAAACCAATATCCATTCACCGGTTAGAATATTATAGCGTCTATGGGGAATGCTGTTTATCTTTTTACTCATGTTTCTCAAATTTTAAAAATTTTGGTCCCCTCATCCGGCAACACGCTAATCGCGTCCAGTTCAATATTGAATTTCTGAAAATAGGTAGCGGAGATTTCTTCAATATATTCCTCTAATTTCTCTTCTTTTATAAGGTTTATCGTACATCCGCCGAAACCGCCTCCCATCATTCGGGAGCCATAAATAAATTCTTTATCTCTTGAATAATCCACCAGATAATCCAGTTCAGAACAACTGACTTCATAATTATTTTGAAGTCCTTCATGGGAGGCGTACATCAGTTTTCCGAAGCTTTGAAGATCTCCAGACTTAAGTACGTTCGCCGCCGCTAGAACCCGCTTATTCTCCTTTAAAACATACGAGCATCGTTCATACATTTTTCCGGTGAGTTTGTCTTTAAAATTTTCCAGCAATTCAAAGCTTAAATCTCTTACCGATTTTATTTCAGGCTTTTCTTTCTGAATAATTTGAATAGCAGCTTCGCATTCTTCCCGTCGTGAATTATAGTCGCTATCAGCCAGGTTGTGGGAAACATTGGTATTTAGAAGTAATAACTTACAATCTTTAAAATTGGCCGGAATAAATTCTGCTTCCAGACTTTGGCAATCAAGTAAAATAATATGTCCTTTTTTACTCATTACCGAGGAGAATTGATCCATAATTCCGCAATTAGAGCCTACGAAGTCGTTTTCAGCTTTTTGGGAAAGTTGAACAATTTCTATATCCTTCAGGCCTATTTGAAAAAGTTTATTCAGGCCACCGGCGATGCCACATTCTAATGCTGCTGAAGAGCTAATTCCGGCACCAACGGGCAATTCACTTTCAATTAAACAGTCAAAACCTTCAAGATTGGTTTTATGATATTGCAGCTCGCGTACAACTCCTAAAATATAATTCTCCCATCCTGAGGCTTTCTCAAAGGATTTGTCCAAATAGAATTCAAAACCTTTTTTAAAGGTCTCACTGTAGATTCGGCAGAAATTTTCAGTTTGATTTTTTTTGAATTTCAGGATTATCCTTCTATCAATAGCGGTTGGCAATACAAAACCTTCATTATAATCTGTATGTTCACCAATGAGGTTTATACGTCCGGGAGATTCTACCCTAATTTCATAGGAATTATTTTCAAAAATTGTAGGTTTTGATGAAAAGGCTCTAATATTGGTCAAGACTTATTTTTTGAAGTTGTATTCAAATATAATAAATGTATATTTTACATTCATTCTATATTTGAACAAATTTATAGAATCTCTATCTTTATCAAAATTTAAATTCAGAATGGCTCAGGTTACCAAAGACCTTTATCAGGTAAAAGAAAAAATGTATGTGGCTACAGATTGTATCATTTTTGGTTTTCATGAGGGAAAATTAAAGTTACTGGTATTTAAAAGAAGATTAGAGCCTTTAATGGGAGAATGGTCTTTAATAGGCAGTTTTGTTCGATTGGATGAAGATCTTGAATATGCGGGCCAGCGAGTGCTAACAGAGACTACAGGTCTGAAGAATGTTTTTATGCAGCAGCTTAGAACATACGGGAAAAAAGATCGTGATCCTGGATATCGTTGTATATCGGTTGCGCAATATGCTCTTATTCGAATAGATGAATATGATGAGAAGCTCGTAGAAGAGCATGGAGCAAATTGGTTTGAAATAGACAATTTACCGTTGCTGATACTGGATCATAATGACATGGTTCATGATGCTTTGCTTCAGCTAAAACAAAACGCGAGATATAAACCAATTGGATTTGAGCTATTGCCAGAAAAATTTACCATTCCTCAGCTACAAACTTTATATGAAGCGATCTATCAACGGGAACTGGATGCCAGAAATTTCAGGAAAAAGGTTTTATCCTTAAACGTTTTGGAAAAACTGGATGAAAAGGATAAATCCACAAGTAAACGAGGAGCGTTCCTTTATAAATTCGATTACGAGAATTATCAGAAACTTTTAAAATCTGGCTATAACTTCGAAATAGCCTGATTAAGCGGATATTTTTTTCTGATTAATAATTGTAATATTTACATTTATTATTAAATTTAGAAAAATTAATGCCATGGCTGATAATATAAACAGAAGGAAATTGCTTAAAAATCTTAGTCTCGGGGCTGGAATTTTAAGTTTAACCAATATTTCAGATCTAATCGCTTCAGAATTAAATTCTGAAAAAAATTCGTTTGAAAATTTTACTGCCTCAGGAAAGATAAACCATTCAGTTTGCCGGTGGTGTTATCAGGATATTCCCCTTGATAAATTTACGAAGGCCTGTGCTGAAATGGGAATTCAGGCAATAGATCTTTTAAAACCTTCAGAGTGGGATATTATTGAGAAAGAAGGCCTGGTCTGTTCTATGGCTACCGATGATTTTGCCATCATTACTGAAGGATTTAATGATCTTAAAAACCATAAAAAGCTTCAGGAACAGTATAAGACTTTGATAAAAAAAGCTTCAGACCATAATATAAAAAATGTGATCTGCTTTTCCGGAAACCGAAATGGAATGGATGAAAAAACTGGGATTATTAATTGTGTAAAAGGACTTACACCCTTACTGGATTATGCTGAAAGCCTTAATGTGAATCTCGTCATGGAATTACTCAATAGTAAAGTTGATCATCCTGGTTATATGTGTGACCATACTGCTTGGGGAGTTGAATTGGCTAAGGCTCTTAACAAACCTAATTTTAAACTTTTATATGATATTTATCATATGCAGATCATGGAAGGTGATGTGATTAGGACTATCAGGGAGAATCACGAATATATAAATCATTATCATACCGGTGGAAACCCCGGCAGGAACGAGATTAATGACTCTCAGGAACTCAATTATTCAGCAATTATGCAGGCCATTTATGATACTGGTTTTAAGGGCTTCGTTGCTCAGGAATTTATTCCTACTTATGATGATAAACTTGGTGCCCTTAGAGAAGGGATAGAAATCTGCGATATATAGCTTTACATTGAAGTATTTAATAGGTAAATCATAACTAAAACTGTCACCTCAAGCATTCCGATTTCGCTCAGTACAGGCTAAAATCGAGACGTTTTTATTTGACCTTTCGACTTCGCTCAAGGTGATAATACTTATGTTAAGTGACCTATTGGATAAGCATATATAATTTTAATAAACTTTCTTGAATAATGACAAATATAAAAATGATTTTTAGCCTGTTGGGTGTTGTCTTTTTCTTCCTCTCTTCAGGAATAAACGCACAGGAAAATAGGAAGCAAGATGTTTATATAGATGAAGAGGGAGTGATGCGATGGGGTGAGAGTAATGAGGAGGTTCATGGCTTTGGAGTAAACTACTCGGTGCCTTTTGCACATGCTTATAGATCGGCACAAAAGAAAGGCCTTGATATTAAAGCTGAAATTGATAAGGATATTTATCACTTTTCACGATTAAATTTTGACTTATATCGGTTGCATGTTTGGGATACCGAAATCAGCGACGTAGAAGGAAACCTAATTGAGAATGAGCATTTAGAGACTTTTGATTATTTGCTGAATGAATTAAAAAAGCGAAATATCAATTTTGTGATCACTCCAATTGCTTTTTGGGGAAATGGCTGGCCGGAACCCGATGAAGATACTCCGGGATTTTCGAATAAATATGGAAAAGAAGGGAGTTTAACGAATCCGGATGCGATCAAAGCTCAGCAAAATTATTTAAAACAATTTCTTAATCATGTAAATCCTTACACGGGCGTAGCTTATAAAGATGAGCATAACCTGATCGCATTTGAAGTCAGTAATGAACCCCATCATCGTGGAACTCCCGCAGAAGTTAGGAGTTTCATCAATAAAATGGTTTCGGCAATGCGAAAAACAGGCACGAAAAAACCAATTTTCTACAATGTGAGCCATAGCGTGCAACTGGCTGAAACTTATTTTACTTCAGATATTGATGGAGGAACTTTCCAGTGGTATCCCACCGGGCTGGGGTTTCAGAAGGAATTGGAGGGAAATTTATTGCCAAATGTAAATGACTATAACATTCCTTTTAATGATGTGATTACCAAAAACAATAAAGCCAAACTGGTCTATGAGTTTGATGCGGCAGATGTGAATAAATCTTATATGTATCCGGCAATGGCGAGAAGCTTTCGTGAGGCTGGAATTCAGATTGCCACGCATTTTGCCTACGACCCTACGTTTCTTGCCTATGCCAATACCGAGTATAATACGCATTATATGAACCTGAATTATACTCCGCATAAGGCTCTGGCACTAATGATCGCTTCTAAAATATTTCATGAAGTTCCCATGAATAAAGATCTGGGGACTTATCCTGAAAACCTTGAATTTGGAGATTTTGAGATCAGTTATGAGGGAGATATCGCCTCATATAATTCAGGAGAAACTTTCATCTACACCAATACAAATACTATTGAACCAAAAAACTTTGCTACGTTAAATAAAATTGCCGGCCATGGGAGTTCTGAAATTATAAAATATGATGGGAAAGGAGCCTATTTCCTGGATAAACTGGAAGACGGAATCTGGAGACTGGAAGTAATGCCAGATCCAATATTGATTCAGAATCCTTTTGGAAGTAATAGTCTCGATAAGACTATTGCCGTAATTAGCTGGAAGGAAAATGAAATGACCCTGAATTTAGATGAACTTGGAGAAAATTTTAAAATTTCAGGTTTGAATGTTGGAAATGATGTTGATATGGAATCTGACGGCAAAAAATTTAAAGTTTCACCGGGAACTTATTTGGTCAAGTCGGCTGGAATCGATTTCGATATTTCTGAATATAATAATACTCTTAATTTCGATCTCAAAGCTTTTGAAGCGAAAGAAAGCACCGTAGATAAAACTTACCTGGTTCATGAGCCAGCAAAAGCAATAGAGGCAGGGAGTGATCTTGCTATAGGTGTTATGGTAGTTTCGCCGAATAAAGTGGAGAAAGTGGAAGCCTGGTTTAAAAATGGGAATACCTATGAATCTGTTCAGATAGAAGCTGAAAATAATTATGATTACTCGGCTAAAGTTCCAGAAAATCTATTGAAAAACGGATTCTTGAAATACCAAATTATTGTTAGTACAGATGAAGGCCAGACAACTTTCCCTGATGGAGTAGAGGGTAGTCCAGCCGACTGGGATTTTCATTCAGATGCTACATACGAAACCAGGATTTTGAAGGAAAATGCTTCAGTTTCTCTTCTTAATGCCTCAACCGATTCAGATGATATGGTAATAGGCTGGTCACCAAAAAATAATCTGGTTCCGATCAATGAGAATGTAGCAGAATTTCAGGTAAGGATTGACAGTTTATTTGAGGAAGATATTGAAAATATAAATGCTGAGCCTGTTTATGATTATTCTTTCAGATATAATTTTCAGAAAAAACTTGGAAACAGGACAATTTCAGATAAGCAGAAGTTAATATTTACCGGAAGATCTCTTGGCGAAAATCCAGAAAAATTGATGATCGCTTTAGTTATGAAAAACGGTGCTTCCTTCGGAAAAATTATTCAGTTGCCAAACGAAGTCAGCGAAATAGAAATGGATTTAAATGATCTAAAACCAGTGAAAACGGTTACTCTGCCAAGACCTTACCCTAGTTTTCTACCTTATTATTTTGATCATTCCTATTCCGGTGAACTTAAACTTGAAGAGGTTGAAAGTATCCAGTTTTCCATAGGTCCCGGAATTGAAAAGGAGAATCTTCAGAAACCGCATGCCATAGGAATTAGAAGTGTAAGGCTGGAGTAAGTTCAATTACCAATAAACAATTATCACAAATTTCTCATTTAATAGAGCAATAGGAATGATCATATTAAAATGTCATTCCGACGATAGGAGGAATCTCTTTTCAAATTATGAGATTTCTCACTACGCTCTGCTGCGTTTCGAAATGACAAATTTTTAATACGGTGATTTTTTTTGATATTGAATTTTAATTTTATTGTCATCTCGACCAGAGGGAGAGATCTCTTTAAAGTCAGAATTAATCATGAGATTTCTCACCATGCTCTGCTACGTT
Source organism: uncultured Flavobacteriaceae bacterium (assembly GCA_964008195.1). Lineage (GTDB taxonomy): Bacteria > Bacteroidota > Bacteroidia > Flavobacteriales > Flavobacteriaceae > Christiangramia. The sequence goes on along the minus strand of CAXGBX010000003.1, from coordinate 51 downwards.
TCGAAATGACAAATTTTTAATACGGTGATTTTTTTTGATATTGAATCTTAA
>CAXGBX010000002.1:0-28650 GCA_964008195.1 uncultured Flavobacteriaceae bacterium | reverse complement strand
TCTGCCCCGGCTTTTTCATTTGGTGCAGCAGTATAATAGATAGGGCTATCAAAACCATCCCCCGATGAAGGACCTACCCCTAAATGTCCCGGTTGTGAAGCAGCAACATACCAGGTTTTAGAATCTCCGCCGGTAAGCAATTGTTTGGTTTCAGGATCGTTAAAATTACTAAATACAGTAACCTCTTGTGACATACTGGACATGGCTCCGCCAGTACCTGATGCAATAACACTTACATTATAATCCCTAACTCCATTTCCACTGAAAGAATGGGTTATAGTACCAGTATTTGAAACTTCTTCAAAACCGTCGCCAAAGATAAACCTATAGGTAATGGCATTATCTGCATTTGCAGTAAACCTTACCTCTCCACTCCCATCACCATCTGGCATATCTTCAGTTGCCCCAACCACCTCAAAATCCAGGCTCAAATTTGTTGGGGTGGTAACAGTCCCCATATCATAATCATCATCTACACAGCTAAAAACTGCCAGGGTGAGGATAGCCAATATGGAAAATTTGATTCCGTTAATAAATTTTATGTTTTTCATCTTCATTATTTTCTAGTTCTGTTCTATATCATCTATGTAGAAAGTACCTGCAGTAAATCCTGCAAAATCAAGGAATATAGATACTTCATCGTATTGGCCCGTGGGAACAAATGGCTGGCCGTTGTTGGCATCATCTCCCTGCACAAAACTTTTCCTGGCGTTATTAAAATCGAAAGTTAATTCTTCCCATCCGGTACCACCGTGACTAACTTCTACTTCATTTGCCCTTTCATCATTCACACCGGTTTCAAGCTTAAATAAAACCTGATAGGCAACTTCAGAATAAACCTTCATCGTGATAGTTTTATTGGCTCCTGAAAAGTCTATGGCTTCATCAAGTATAAAAGTTAAGGCCTCATATTGTCCTCCCTGGTTGGTTACCTCTCCAACTTTGGTATCTGTGGAATTTATTCCTGATTGCTCTGGATTAGTTACTACCTGAAAAGGAATACTGTTTTCACCAGTTGTATATTCAATATCTGCACCAAAATCTACAGGCAGACTAAAATCTTCTGCAGTTTCTCCCTCTCCATCTCCTTCAGATCCCTCTGAACCAGCGGCATTTAGTGTAATATTATCAAAATACACAATATTGTCCTGCATTCTATCCTGAAAATCAGGGAATATCACCAGTCCGGTAATATTGGAGTTATTAGGATTTCCTACAACTCCTGAAAAATCAAAAGTCAATTCTTCCCATTCATTGGTTTTGGTATTTGCTACTTTGATTTCTCCGGTAGAACCGCCTTCAGGATTTTCAAACTTAATCCCAACGTCACTAATCACCGATTTCCAAACCATGATCTTTACTGTACTGTTGGCAGCATCCAAAGTCAAAGGATTTTCAAGCTGGGTTATAGTCCCTGCAAAAGATTGTCCTCCCTGTTTTGCAGTAAATTTAGCTACCATAGCCGAAGAATTTCCCATCATATCAGGATTTGATACAATCTCCAAGGGTGGATTATCGGCATTTTCAAAAACAGACCAGTTTGCACTGGCTCCGCCATTTGCGGGAGTTTCAAAATCTACCGGAAAACTTGTAGCTGTACTTCCAGTACCACCTCCATTATTTGAACCTTCTCCATCATTTTTTTCAATATCGTCGATATAAAAAGTTCCTGCAGTTGTACCTGCAAAATCAAGGAATACTGAAAATTGAGCATATTGACCTGTTGGCACAAAAGGCTGACCATTATTCGCATCGTCGCCCTGTACAAAACTATTCCTGGCATCATTCGCAAAATCGAAGCTTAGCTCCTCCCAGCCAGTTCCACCATGATTTACCTCTACTTCATTAGCTCTCTCCCCATTTACCCCTGTTTCGAGTTTGAAAAGGACGGGGTAAGCAACTTCAGAATATACCTTCATGGCAATCGTTTTGTTTGCTGCCCCAAAATCTATTGCTTCATCTAAGGTAAAAGTGATCGCTTCAAAATTTGCACCGGCATTGGTTACCGCACCTACTTTCGTATCACTATCATTAATCCCGGATTGATTTGGATTGGTTACAATTTCAAATGGAATTCCTGAATTAGTATAAGTCACCGTTTCAGAATCAAAAGTTACCGGTAATTTGAAAGGATCTGTATTTGTTTCAGCTCCTGCTTTCATAATATCATCTATATAGAAAGTACCGGCGGTAGTTCCCGGGCCATCTACAAATAACGTCATTACCCCATATTCACCAGTAGGTACAAAGGCTTCTCCTCCCGGATCTGAATTATCTATATAACTCGTAGTGGCATTGGTTGCGAAGTCAAAGCTTATTTCTTCCCAACCGGAACCGGTATGATTGGCAACTACTTCGTTCTGTCTTTCGTCATTCACGCCACCTTCAAATTTCAGCAACAATGGTACGGCAACTTCAGAATAGAATTTTAGCGTAATTGTTTTGTTATCATCACTAAAATCAACCGCTTCGCCTAATTGGAATGTAATTCCCTCAAATGCGTTTCCGGAGTTGGTAATGGCTCCCACCATAGATTCTTCTGAATTGATTCCAGACAACTCTGGATTATCTACGATTTCGAAACTTGCTCCATTAAAGGTCTCAACAGCATAATTTACCGTAGCATCATCAAAAGTAACTGGCAATTTTAATGCCCCGGAAGCTGCAGAGACTGTTACTACTTCAGAATATTCCACTGTGGCCGCACCACCGCCACGAGCTACAACTCTAACCGTGTAATCTCCAGCTTCAGCATATATGTGCGTTGCAGCTTCCCCATCCATAATCGTGGTTGGCTCTTCATCTTCAGCATCCCCAAAATAAATATCATAAACAGTAGCATCCACAGCGGTTGGAGTTACTGTAATTTCTAACGGATTGGTAGTAGACTTTTCAATATCCACATCAAGTTCTGATGGCGCTCCAAAAGATATATTTACCACTCTAACCAATTCACTGGTTAAACCGGTAAGGCCTATCGCTACTATTCTTAAATTATATTCTCCTTCTGCGTAAGTGTGGGTTACTGTTTCACCCGGAGCTACCGTTAGAGGCTCTTCATTCTCTACATCTCCAAAAAATACTTGAAATTCTGTAGCACCTTCTGCCGTTGGGGTTACCGTAACAGTACCTTCCTCGTCATTTGAAATATCAAAAGATGCATTGATATCGGTTGGTGCAGAAATATCCTGCAAAACATACGAAGTTTCTTCTTCCCTTTCACAGGAAGTAAATACATTGAATGCCAGAAATAATACCAGTAATTGTTTTATATGCTTCATTTCTAAGTTTTTTATTTTATTAATATCCTGGATTTTGCTCCCAGTTACCTTGTGAAAATTCGATTTCTTCCAGTGGTATCGGGAAAATTTCATTTTTATTTGGAGTAAAACCTTCAATAGCGTTAGCTGCCCTTCCGGTTCTTACCAGGTCAAAGAATCTATGACCTTCACCCACCAGCTCTAACCTTCTATCTTTGAAGATAGCATCGGTTAAAGAAGATCCGGTAGCATTTACGTCATCAAGACCAGCTCTGGAACGAACCATATTTAGATAATCCTGGGCTAGTTGATCGTTTATACCCCCGCGATTTAAAGCTTCCGCAGCCATTAATAATACATCGGCATATCTAATGGCCCGGTAGTTATTTGGCTGAGTTAGATTCGCATCCCCTACATTGTTGTTTTCCCTTGGCAGATACTTACGGTTGAAGAAACCGGTATGTTTGTAACCTTCAACGAAAGTCGCCCCTGTTTCCGCAGCAAAAGCACTGATATCAAGAATTGAATAATCCCTTCTAATATCGTCCTCATCAAATAGATCATATACTTCCTGTACGGGAACATTAAAACTAAAGCCAGATTCAAAAATAGGTCCCGAATAATTTCTGATACCCTGAAAGCCTACCGCCACATTCCCTTCGCTACATTGTAAACATCCAAAGCCTGCTCCTTCTTCTCCGGTATACTGAATTTCAAAAACAGCCTCTGCACTATTTTCGCCTACCTGCTCAAAAAGGTTGGTATAATCCTCTTCCCCCTGAGTTCCATATAAATGATATTGACCGCTTTCAATTACTTCCTGTAAAACATCTGAAGATTGCTGAAATTTATCCTGATATAAATATACCTTCCCCAGTAATGCCTGGGCTGAACCCTTTGTCGCACGACCTATCTGCGGAGCTGTATAATCCATATTTTCTATGGCAAACTGAAGATCTGATTCTATCTGTGCATATACTTCGCTTACCGGTGAACGCGGTACCGATGTTTCGTCTCCAAGTTGAAAACGCTGATCCCCGCTTAATGGAATAGGACCAAACCATTTTACCAGTTCAAAATTGAAGTAAGCTCGTAAAAATCTTGTTTCGGCGATAATCCTGTCTTTACCTTCAAAATCTGTTTTGTCTTTAAACTCAAGGATATAATTTGCTCGTTGCACTCCGGCAAAATTCCAGTCCCAAACATCATCTATATTATCATTTACAGGTGTATGGGTCATTTCATCTACCTGCTGAAACCCGATCACATCGGTAGCACTTTCACCTCCGCTTAATGTATTATCTGAAGCGATCTCGCCAAGCAAGACATTCACGTAAGTAGCCTGTAGTGGATCATAAGCACCTATAAGCGCATCGAAATAATCCTGTTCAGAATTGAAAAAATTTTCAGAATCTATCGTATATTCTTCTGTTTCCTCAAGATATTCATCACTACAGCCTAAGAAAGACGTCAAGGCCAGTAGGAGAACAACTATATTGAAATTTGATATCTTTAATTTCATATGTGGATAATTATTGTTTTTTAATGGTCATATACAATTTGCATATTCACGGGTGATTGTATCAAATTCCCGTTATGCTCATTTTATTATTTCCTAGCTATAAATTAAGATTTACTCCAACTGAAAATATTCTCGGAACAGGATAAAACCCGTAGTCAATTCCGCCACCAATCGGTTCTCCCGTAGTAGCTGAAGGATCAAAACCTTTATATTTAGTAAAGGTGTATAAGTTATTTACAGAGGCATAAATTCTCAATCTGTCTACATTTATTCTTTCCATAAGACCCTCCGGAAGAGAATATCCTAATTGAACATTTTGAATTCTGGCATAAGAAGCATCTTCTACATAAAATTCAGATAAAACATTATTAGAAGTCGCACCCGTAGTTAATCGTGGTACCTCATTACTAGTTCCCTGTCCCCTCCATCTCTCGAGATAAAATGCAGGCCTGTTAACATTGGGCTGATTTCTCTCGTAATTTCTTACCATATCGTTTCCAAGGGAAGCATAGGTATAAGCAGAAAAATCAAAATTCTTGTAATTCATACTTAGGTTGAAACCCATGGTAACATCAGCAATAGGATCTCCAATATCAGTTCTATCATCAGTATTAATTACACCGTCATTATTGATATCTACATATTTAATATCTCCTGCCCGTGCCTGTGCACCCAAAGCCATCTGGCTTGGAGCTGCATCTGCATCTGCCTGCGTTTGAAATAATCCATCTGTCTTATAACCGTAGAAATAACCTACTGGATGACCTTCTTCAAATCTGGAAGGTTGAGGTTGTCCAACTCCGAAAGCTCCCCCGGGAAGAAATTCGGCCCCATTAACCTGGGTTACTTCGTTATCTATATAGGTTACGTTATATCCAACATTTAAATTAAAGTCATCTCCTATTGTTTCAGAATATTTTATAGAAAATTCAGCACCCTGGTTTACTGTGGTTCCGGCATTTACCGTAGGAGAGGATCCTCCGGGTGCAGCCGTTCCAAAAATCCCTGAAACCGGTATAAATGGAATTAAAAGGTCTTTTCTTTCTTCCCTGAAAACATCTGCAGTAATATCTATTTTGTTTTTCAACAATCTCAGATCTACTCCAATATTTACTTTTTCAGCTTCTTCCCACTTGGCATTAGGATTTGGCAATCCACCCAATGCCCGGCCGTTGATAAGCTGGCCATCTAATACATAAGTGGCTTCACCATTTAACAAGGCTCTGTAGAACTGATTCTGTCCAACTTCATCATTACCCAGGATACCGTAGCTACCTCTTAATTTCAGAAAAGAGATCACATCAGAATCTTCCAAAAAGCTTTCTTCTGAAAGGATCCAACCTGCTGTTACAGATGGAAAATAATCTGTTCTGTTTTCCGGACTAAATCTTGTAGAAGAATCCCGTCTCAACATTCCTGAAACAAGATATTTTCCCTGGAAATCATACTGAACCCTACCAAAGAATGACAATTTCCTAATATCATATATATATGAACTGTTACTCTTATCTTCACTGAGTCCTGTAGTTAGGCTAATATCGGCAAACTCAAAAGAGTTATTAGGGACATCATAACCAGTAGCAAATAGGCCATCACCCCAGTTTCTAATAACGGTCATCCCACCAGTTAAAGTCACATGATGAGAATCAAAGGTATTTTCATATTTTCCAAAAAGGTCAAACGTATAATTATTATCGTTTATCCTGTTTTGGTTCACCGTACTGCGGTTTACATTGAACACTTTCCCGGGACCATAATCTACGATAGGGGAAAAAGTTTTTCCATCGCTTTTCCCAAAATTATATCCTATCCTGGAAGTAAAAACCAGTTCATCTATTGGAGAAAAATTCAAGCCAAAAGTACCGTTGAATTTATCCAGATTGTATTCATTATACGTATTTTCAATTTGAGAAAGCGGATTAATGATTTCATTTCCTAGAAATCCGTTACGATCTTCCTGATCTATATCAAAAGTTGGGGCAATATTCAGTGCATTGAAAAGCACAGAACCGAGTCCGTTCTCATTGATACTATTTCTATCTATATTGGTATAAATAGTATTAAAATCGATATCAAAAGAATCGCTAATCTCTACTCCAAGGCTAATTTTCGCCGTAGACCTTTTATACTGAGTCTTCTCTGGCGCAATGATACCTTCCTGTCTTAAGTGAGAACCTCCCACTGCATAGGTTACTTTCTCAGTACCACCAGATAATCCCAGATTATGGCTAATAATTGGAGAAGTTTCAAAAACAGCATCCTGAAAATCGGTGCCTTCGCCTAAACCACTAACATCTGGAAATGGTAAATCCTGACCTCCGTTTGCATAACTTTCGTTTAAAAGCAAAGCATATTCAGTAGCATTTAAAAGCGGAACCTGTCTGGAAGTTTCCTGCACTCCGTAATAAGTATCATAACTAACTGTAGGAGCCATATTCAACTCGCCGGTTTTGGTTGTCACCAGAATAACCCCGTTGGCTCCGGCAACACCGTAAATCGCAGCCTGCGCATCTTTTAAGATGGTCATAGACTCAACGTCTGACGGGTTTAAGTTACTAAGTGATTGTACATCGGTTTGATAACCATCAATAATTACAAGAGGGCCATTTTCTGAATTGGATGCTATACCTCTAATATTTATATTCAGTGAGGCTCCAGGTGCCCCGGAAGTCTGGGTTACTACAACTCCAGATGAAGTTCCCTGTAATGCCTGGGTTGTTTGTATTGGTTGTAATCCCCTTATGGCTTCATCTGAAACTACAGATACTGAACCCGTAATATCCTTTCTCTGCTGTGTACCGTAACCAATTACAACAACTTCATCTAATGATTCTGAATCTGTTTGTAAGGTTACATTAATTGTTTGCTGATTGTTAACTGTAATTTCCTGGGTAATAAAACCAACATAACTAAATTGCAGCACATCTCCCTGGGAGATATTCTCTACGGTATAGTTTCCATCAAAATCTGTGGTAGTACCACGGGATTCTCCTTTTACTATAACGTTTACTCCAAGTAAAGGCATGTTGTTTTCATCAGACACCAATCCGCTAATCGAAGACGATTGCGCATAAGCTCCAAAAAACCCGCTTAGAAAAACAATCAAAAGACAGGTAAATTTCCTCATGTGATTTATTATTAAAATTGCTTTATCAATATATTAACAAATCCTTGTGAGAGGGAGAATTTCACCTTTACAAAAAATCTACATTTACATATTTCACAATTACAGAGCTATTATTTTAGTGAAGAAGCAATAATAACGGGCTATAATAAGGAATATTGAATCTACAATCTATTTCACTGTATATGAACAAATAACATTCTTGTAGAGGTAATGTAGAGTTATTAATGCCTATTGTAAAGTTTATAGAGAGAGAATATAATCGGTTAAATTGACCTCGCGGTCTAATTCCATCTTTTTACGCAAACGATATCGTTTAATTTCTACACTTTTCACGGAGATGTTTAAAAGAGGTGCTATTTCTTTTGAAGACAAATTTAACCGTAAATAGGCACAAAGTTTAAGATCGTTTGAAGTAAGCTCAGGATGTTTCGCCTTTACTTTCTTGAAAAAATCTTTATCAGCATTACTAAAAGCTTTTTTGAAAAATTTCCAGTTGTCTTCTTCACTAATATCTTTGTCAATGGTTTTAATCACCGATTTGACTTTGGCTGTATCACCAGAATTCTTTAGCTTCTCTTTAATACTGGTAAGAAATTCATTCTTCTTAATCAGGCTCATTGTAGATACCGCCAGCTCCCTATTCTTATTCGCCATGTCCTGTTCCAGTTTTTCATTTCTTAACTGGATAATTTCCTGCTCAGCTTCCAGATTTTTCATTTTCAATGCTCGCTGTTCTTGAGCAAGGCTTCTTTTATGATGTCGCCGATTCAAAAGGTGAATCAGAAATAAAATCAATAAAAAAATGAGAAAATACCCTAGAATGGCACTATTGCTTAAATAAAATGGCCTATCAATTTTAAAATCATAAACCGCAGTATTCGTACTATAATTTCCAATTTTGGCTTTTACTTCAAAAGTATAGTCCCCAAAGTTTAAATTCTTAAAATTGACCTCTGGAGTACTACTCCAATTACTCCATTTATCACTTAAACCTTTAAGCCTATAACTATAAACAGCTTCTGAAAATTTATTATGTACCGGGGCACTAAATAGAAAACTTATATTATTTTTTTTAAACTGAAAGCTACCCGGTTTATTTAAGGCCACTTGATTTAATGGCGAATCTAAACTACTAACCTCTATTTTATCTATATCTATATTATATTCACGCCTATTTAAACCGGTTTTAGAGAGATCAAATTTTATATACCCATTTGCGATTCCTAATACATAGTTTGAACCATCATTTCGGTCGGAAATATTCTCATAACCAACCGCAATATTTCTGAAATCCTGATCTATATAAATAAAATCAAGCTCATTGGAGTTGTTTAGTCTTGCAGGAGAAATTGTAAAAATACCTTCCCTGGCAAACCCCCATATTCGTTGTCGCGAATCTTCACTGGATATTTTGCCTGAAACCCTGTCTACATTTGAAATTAGCTTATTAAGCGAATTATCTTTTTGAAAATCATCCTGTAATTCCTGATATTGATAGATATTCTCTCTGGAACTGTAATACAAAGTATCTTTATACCGAAATAGACTTGAGGTGATACCAGATTCTTCCTGGAATTTGTAATTCCTAATATCTTTGATATTAGATAGAGAATCGTTCGGCATGAGTCTAAAAACACCTTTGTGCTCATTGCTTATCCAAATATGCCCTTCGGTATCCACTTCAATAAATTTTGAAGAATGTGGAAAATTGGCTAGCATGGGCATCGTGGTAAATGCTCCGTTTTCATTTTTTAAAAAACTAATCCCGTTATAATGCCCCTGGACAAAAGTATTTTCAGAATATTTCTTGACCAGCCAGGTACCCAGACGATCAGAAATTTTGGTTGCCTCATTCCCATCTATTAAAAAGGTTCCACTATTATGGCCACAAAAAAGATTTCCTTCTATTTCCTCGATAAACCATACCTGTCCACTGGTACCTTCAATTAAATTGAATTTCCCATCATTTGCCCGCTTTAGATATAAGCCTTGGTTGGTTCCTAAATAGAGGTTCCCATTTTCTTTGAAAGAAGCATATACAGATCCTATTTCACCACGATTATCCTGAAAAGAAAGAAATGCAGATGATAGATCTATATTGGACATTCCATAATCCATACCAGCCCAGATATTTCCCGAATCATCCAGAAATAGATCTAATACGGTATTGTTGATCAAAATATTTTCCTGATCAAAAGTGTTCAAAATTTGTCCTTCTGAACTTACCTGAACTATCCCTTTACCCACGGTGCCAAGGATAATCTCTCCATTCTCCAGGACTAAAACATCTAACACATTTGGGGTTCCCAGAGCTTCGCTCAGTTCTTCATTATATTGAATTAATTGCTTTCCATTCCAATTGAAAAATTCAGAGTTTCCTGTAATAATACTAAGATTAGCATCTTTATTGTAAATGTGCACTACCGCTCTGTTATTCAACTGTGAAAACGGAACCACTAATTGAGGTTTTCCGTTGAGGACTTTAAAAAGTCCCTCACCCACTAGCTGAAAAAACAATTCCCCTTCATGATTGAAAATTCCGGAGATTGGCTTTCCGAAGCTATTCTCTAACATGCTTACCTGATCTTTTTGCGGGTCATAAAAATAAATACCCCCAAAACTTCGAAATATTATAAGATCATCTACAAATTCTATATCCCAAAACTGCTCCCCATCCCCTATGGTATTGGGAAATTCTGAAACTAGACTTGTATACTTCAAAATACCAAAATCGTCCCTATCCCAATAGCCGGCTTCCATATAAGCTCCGGTATAGATACGCTCACCCACAATCTTTAGTGATCTTACAATGGTATTATTCGGGACCGGGTATAAATTCCAGTTCTCACCATTATATTCCAATAATCCTGTACTATTAGCAAAATATAGATTCTTTTTTTGATCCTGATCAATCATCCAGTTTTGATTTCCGGCATTGTATTGATTTGGACCAAAATTCATGACCGGTGGTAGTTCCTGGCCATTGACTTGAAAAAGAGAAAAAAGAATAGCTATTATGGTGAGCTTTTTACTCAAAGGAATTTTAATTAGGTTTATAATGCTAGGAAGCACTAACAAAATAAGGAAATTTCTAGTTAATTTTGAGGAATTTAGTAATCTTACTCTTAGCAAAACTTTTATCCCTGATGTTAAAGTATTATAAAGAGCTATGACATCCTAAGATAATTAGTTTTTTTTGAAAGTTATACAGACTACAAAATTTCACCCAAACACCTCAGGCTTATATGAGCATTATAAAGAAACCATTCGAAAACAAGATTTCAAAAGATTTCATTTTTTTAAGCATCTCCCTACTTCTTATAAACTTTTCCATACAAGCACAGGATACTTCACCCGGGAATGAAAAACAGATACATTCAGTTTATCTTACTTCAAATACTGCGCTTAGAAGTAATGAAACCAATAAATTAATATTTAGTCAAATTGTAGAAGATTCTAAAAAAGGTGATTCAGCAAGCCTTGTGATTACGGGTAATATAGTTCCAAAAGAAGGTTTTCCCGACAAGGATAACGGTCGTGATAAGGTAAAAGAGGACCTTCAGAAAAATTTACTGGATCTTTTCAAGGATTTTAAAGGAAATGTCATTTTTACACCCGGATATAATGAATGGCAGGACGACGCCCCAGATAATATCGATGATCTGGAATCATTTTTACAGGATAACTCAAGGTCTGAATTCTGGCCTAATGATGGTTGCCCTATTGAGAGTGAAAGCCTTAGTGATGATGTACAGCTAATAATGGTAGATTCCCAGTGGTATATAGAAGACTGGGACGAGCACCCATATATTAACAATAAATGTGAAATTAAAACCCGCGCCCAGTTTAGGGAAGCATTCAACGATGAGCTGGAAGACAGTCAGCGAAAAACAGTGCTTGTTGCGGTTCACCATCCTGTTATGACTCAGACAAAACTCAGTTTTTTTGAGAAAATGGTTGGTTCAGGAAGTCAGACCAGAAGAAATCCTCAATTGAAAGAATTGATGGGAACCCTTGAAGCACTGGCAAGACAATACAACGATATCATATTTATATCCGGAAATGATCAAAATTTACAATATGTACAGGATGATAATGTAGAACAGGTAATTGCCGGTGTTACGGAAAATCCTGCAAAAGCAAAACCTGAAAAAGATCATGGGGATTTTGCGGCTTACGATCTTGGTTATGCTAGGATAGATTTAAAAAGTGATGGTAGTTCCAACGTAAAGTTCTATAAAAGCCTGGAAACAGGTTCAGAAGAAATTTTCAGTAAACAGATTACACGGGAACGCCCAACCCTGGATGATGTGGATTGGCCTGATACTCGTTTGGGAAAAACCACCATGGCCTCGGTATATACTGAAGAAGAAACCGATAAAGATGGTGTTTTCAAAGCAATTTGGGGAGAACATTACAGACCGCTTTATAGTAAGAAATTTGAATTCCCAGTATTATATCTTGATACTTTACCTGGAAATCTCAGAGTGCTGGGCGCTGGAGGAGGTCACCAGTCCAAGTCTTTAGGTTTCATTGACGAAGATGAGCATGAGTACACTATGAGGGCCCTTAAAAAAAGTGCCTTACAATTTCTTCAAACCACCGTAGTAACTACCCATTATGTCGAAGATTTTCTTGAAAACACCGTAGCTGAAAGATATGTTCAGGATTTCTATACCACTGCATTCCCCTACGGAACCTTTCCTGCAAGTAGATTAATGGATGAATTAGACATCTATCATCCAGATTCCCATTTGTATTATGTCCCCAAGCAAGAGGCATTGGGTATTTATAACGAAGAATATGGTGACGCTTTATATATGTTTGAAGCACATGTAGGAGGCGAAAATAAAGAATTTGAAACCTTTGGGAATGCAGATGATATTTTGAATAGTTCAGACCTCCTATTGGATATGAGGGAATCAAAAGATGCTTATGTAGATGAAGACATGTTTATTAGAGCAAGGTTGCTGGATATGTTAATGGGCGACTGGGATAGACACGAAGGCCAATATGAGTGGGCAGAATTTGAAGATGAAGACGGGAAGAAAAAGTACCTGCCTATTGCTAAAGACCGGGATCAGGTATTTCCAAAAACTGATGGTTTAGCGCTTGCACTTCTAAGGGTAGGTTTCCCTCAATTCAGGGCAATGGAAGAATATAGCCCTATGGTGAAAAAGCCGAAATGGTTTAATCTTGCGGGTTATCCCCTGGACAAAGCATTTATTCGAAATGCCGATTGGAAAGCCTGGGAAAAACAAGCTAATTATATTCAGGAGAATATCACCGATGAAGTTATAACTGAGGCTTTCAACGTTTTGCCTGAGGGTCTTGCTGAGGATGAGTATGTAGCAAGCATCAAAGAAACTTTAAAAGCTCGAAGGGCAAATCTTGATGAAATAGCCAAAGAATATTACGAGCACCTTACCGATTTTGATATGTTTACCGGGACTGAGGAAGATGATAAATTTCTGATTACCAGGAAACCGGATGGTATTACCACAGTTGAGCTGAAGAATAAAAAAGGTGAAATCCTCGCGGCTAAGACATATAATTCAGATATGACCAAGGAAGTTTGGATTTATGGTCTGGATGGGGATGATGAGTTCCAGATTGTTGGTGAAGGTTCAGGATTGGTTCCTCTAAAAATATTAGGTGGGGAAGAAAATGATATTTATGATTTTCAGAATACCAAACGAGCTAAGCTTTTTGACTACGAAAGCAAAGACAATACGATTAAGACTCCAGGTGCAAGAAAAATGCTGGTAGATTCTTATGATATTAATAATTACGATCCCTATAAGCGTAAAATTAGACAGTATACATTTTTCCCGAGTGTAGACTTTAACTCAGACCAGGGATTTAGCCTGGGAGTGAAAAACAATTATACTATTAAAGGACTCGTAAGAAATCCTTTTACCGCAAGACATAGCGTTTCCGCAAATTATTACTTTGCTACGCAAGGATTTGATGTAGGTTATTCAGGAGAGTTTGCCCATGTTTTTCATAACTGGAACCTTGGGTTGGATGCCTATTATTCAAGTCCGAATTTCGTTATCAATTATTTTGGAACGGGTAATGATACCGAATACGATCAGGATACCGATAGAGATTTTAACAGGGTTAGGTTACAACAATGGAGATTTGCACCGTCTTTAATTTACAGGAAAAACGAGAAGGTAAAATTCAACATTAAGCCTATTATTGAATCCATGGAAGTTTCCTATGATGAAAACAGGTTAATAGGACAGGCATTTGATCCCGGCAATGATCTTTTTGAAAGTCAGTTATATGCGGGAGGTGAATTTAACTACAACTACTTTAATAAGGATAGGGTGGCTTTCCCATCAAGAGGGGTGGAATTTGATCTGATTGCGGGTTATAAGAAGAATATCGATGAATTTGATAATGAATTTGGGTATGTGAGCCCGATGTTGTCTCTAAACTATCCGCTTCACGAAAGTGGATTTGCAGCAATTGCAACCAAAATTGGCGGGGAAGCGATCATTGGAGATAATTACGAATTTTACCATGGAGCTACTTTAGGTGGTGGAAACCGAAACAGCTTACGTGGTTATAGAAATGAACGTTTTAATGGAAAATATGCCTTCTATCAGAATATTGATATACGTAGTGGTATCACCCAGTTCAAAACTGATTTTGTTCCCTTTAGACTTGGCGCCAGTTTAGGTTTTGATTATGGTAGAATCTGGCTGGATGAAGATGAAAGCAATGAATGGCACTCCAACGTTGGGGGATCAATATTTATAAATGCTTTTAGGGCCTTTACAGGAAATATTGGTTATTATGTAGGTGATGAAGGAGGACGGATCAATTTTACCTTTAATTTCGACTTCTAATTCTAAAGTCGAAAAGGATAAATTCAAAAACCGCGCTGATTAGTTTCAGGGCGATTTTTTTTATATTATTGATTATTCAATTTTGAAGCTAGACTTTCTATATCTCTGGTATCAATGCTTGGATTTTCAGCTAAAGGAAAGAGCTGCTTACCCGGTCTATTAATGAAAGCTGTTTTGAGACCGGCACGGCTGGCTCCGGCAATGTCCCAGCCATGAGCGGCAACCATCATAGATTCGATGGCTCTTCCTTCGGCAGCTTCCACAGCATAATGATATGCTTCCGGATGTGGTTTGTACTTCTTACAACCTTCTATGCTGAGAATTTTATCAAATAATTGATCAATTTTTGCGAATTTGAGCTGCTTTTCCAGGATATCCGGTTTTCCGTTACTCAAAGCCACCATTTTGAAACCGGCCTCTTTTAGTTTTTTTAAACCTGGTGCAACATCAGGATAAGGCTCTAAACTTGTTACGGGGCTCAATATTTGTTGAATTTCACCGGTATTAAAGTCTTTCCCAAGATTTCTGGCTTCCATTTTTAAAACTGCCGTAGCAATGCTGCTGAAGTCTGAATATTTGCCTGTAATACTTTCTACGAGCGAATACTGAAGTAGCTTAGGAAACCAGCAATCAAAGGCAGAGGAGTGACCCAAAGCCTTATTTATGGAAATTTTGAGTGCTTCCATATTCAACAAGGTTTCATTAACATCAAATATTAATGTTTTTGCTTTATTCTTCATGTTATTAGAATAAAAAAGCCGGCAAAATACCGGCTTTTATCATTATGATTTCAAATTATAGTCCCTGGTATTTGAATTTTTGACCTCCAACAGAAACTTCGATCATGGCTCCACCTTTAGGCAAAGTCACTACCGCCATGCCATCTTCAAAATTCACATTCCTTGAAGCTCCTTTAGACAGGGCAACTGCAGAAACTCCTGCACCAAATTCAAATTCACCCGACTTAAACTCGTCAAAATTCTGTTTGTCTTGAAAAAGTATAGCCTGTATAAAAGATTTTCCGCCAAATTGAAAACCTACATCAAGTTGTCTCAATGTAGACCAACCAACCTGGTTTGCTCCCTGAAATGCAATTCCACTTCCTGCAGCACCACCAGCGATAAACGCGCCTTTCCCCACGTTAGGAAAAATCACATAGGCATACGCATCCTCAAAAAGCTGTGCTACATTTTCATTGCTTTCCATCAGGTCTTCTTTCGCATATTGGGTATCTGTTACCAGTTTTTTCTGATCTTTTTCTTTAATGAGATCTTTCTCATTGTCTTGGGCATACATCCCTATAGTTCCAAAAACCAGCGTAAAAATTAACAAACTACTGTACTTTTTAAAATTTTTCATAGTTACTTTTTTATTTTGAATGCTTCAAGTTACTCAAGTAATCCACGACTGACTGTTAACCCCATGTTATATGTGATTTTTTTTAACATTGGTTTATTTTATACAATTGCTTAAAGGCAGGACCTAAATAAGTTAAGTGAAGTTTGCAGAAATAATGGTGGATAATCAGGTTTCTAGTGGATAGAAAAAGCTATTATGATTTTTCTAAAATAAAGAAACATACCGGAATTTTTACTCGGATGATATCTCTAAAATATGAAAACCGGTACTAAAACCAGCAGATATTTACAAAGAATCAGGTTTTAGGAACCTGATCCTCTTTGAAAAAAATTTTCTGAATATCAGGAAAATGGTGTTGGAGGATGATTATTTGCTTTTTGTGAGTAATGGACTTCATTATCAACTTCTGTTAATTGGGAATAATTTGCTGAAGTAATTACAAAAGTCAGAAATCCAATCCCCGTAATCATTATCAGTTTAAACAAAAGACTGGTAAGAAGGATTTTTAAACTAAATTTCTCAACTTCTAAGAATCCGGCATTCAATAACAAAGTTTTCATAATTATCTGATATAAGGTTACTTACCATAGATCAAATTCATATACTTTATATTAAAGCGTAGATATAAGGGATTACCTAAGATAAAAAACTTTGAGACACTTCCCTCAAGATCTAAGTGTTTTCTTTGAACTTTTTGAAAGTTTTAACGTACCTAACTCTTTACCCTAAAAAAATACTTTTAATCGATAAAATACTAGTAGCCTCACCAGGAATCGAACCTGGATCTAAAGTTTAGGAAACTTCTATTCTATCCATTGAACTATGAGGCCATTTGCGAACAAAAATACACGGATTCTACAAAAATTAAAAAGCTTCCATAAACTTCTTAATATTTTGATTTATCAAGGTATTAATTGAAACCCAAAGATAGATCTAAACTTGGCAGCTTTGATTAAGCATTTTATATTTGCAAAAAATCAAAGCCTTGAAAAAATTAGCAGCCCTTTTATTCTTTTCAGTATTTATTAATTTCAACACCCATGCTCAGGTTGATGACGACCAACTGGGTGGCTGGTATATGTATTTCTGGGACACTAATTTTAGCGACTCTAAATTCGGTCTTCAGGGTGATGTTCAATACCGTAATTGGGACGTTATTGGTGATTTGGAACAACTTTTATTAAGAGCCGGGGTAACTTATAGCCCTAATGAAAATGTAAAACTGACCCTGGGTTACGGGAATATCACTACTGGAACTTTCGGCGATTCTAATGAAACCTCCACTGAAAGCAGGATTTATCAGGAAGCGCTACTTCCACATAAAATTTCTTCAAGGATCTATTTAAAACACCGGTTTAGATATGAACAGCGGTGGGTAGAAAATCAGGATTTCAGGACCCGATATCGGTATAACCTGTTCTTAAATATTCCGCTAAATCAACCTAACCTTAACAAAAATGCCGTTTATCTCGCTTTCTATAATGAACTGTTTATTAATGGGCAGAAAGATATAGGTGATGGCAGAGATGTGGAATTATTTGACCGGAATAGACTTTACGGTGCCCTTGGTTATGCCATAAAAGATAATCTTAAGCTTCAGTTAGGTTTTATGGAGCAAACTTTAAATAATTCCAGTAAAGGACAATTACAAGTAAGCCTTCATCATAGCTTCTAAATATCAATCCCGTTTTAGTATCTTTAGACAAGATAAGATCACTTCGGAAAGTAGGTTTTCAGTAATTGAAAACTAGCTGAAAATTTCCCAGTGCTTTAAATTCTACTTTTAACTTAAATTGATTTGATGAAAAAATTTACTTTTCTATTTTTCCTTACGCTTCCATTTTTAGGAACCAGCCAAAGCGTAGAAAATGTTTCTAAAGATGCGTTTGCCCATACTTTTTCCATTGTAGCCCGGGATACGTTGACCGGTGAAATGGCTGTGGGTGTGCAAAGTCACTGGTTTTCTGTGGGATCTTTAGTATCATGGGGTAAAGCCGGAGTAGGAGTAGTTGCAACCCAATCTTTTGTAAATCCCGCTTATGGCCCCGAGGGGCTGGAACTTATGTCTAATGGCGTTTCTGCAGAACAAGCACTCACGAAGCTTATAGAGAAAGATAATGGCCGAGCTTTCCGGCAGGTGGCATTTTTAGATGCTAATGGAAGTGTTTCAGCCTTCACCGGCGAAAAATGTGTGGAAGCTGCGGAAGATCTACAGGGAAGAAATTTTTCAGTTCAGGCAAATATGATGCTTAACGACGACGTTGTTCCTGCCATGGCTGAGGCTTTTTTAAGATATTCAGACTATCCACTTGCTGAAAGGGTCGTTGAAGTGCTGAAAGCAGCTCAGGCAGCAGGAGGTGATATCAGGGGAAAACAATCTGCAGCCCTTATCGTAGTTGGCCCTGAAAGAACAGAAAATGCCTGGGAAGAAAAGAAGATAGATTTAAGGGTAGACGATCACAAAAATCCAATTCAGGAATTATCAAGATTATTAAAAGTGAACCGTGCTTACGATCATATGAACAAAGGTGATCTCGCGGTGGAAGATGGGAATATGGAAAAGGCACTAAAAGAATATGGTGCTGCAGAAAAAATGTTTCCTGAAAATCTTGAAATGAAGTTCTGGAAAGCGGTGGCATTGGCCAATAGTGGAAGATTAGAAGAAGCCAAACCGATCTTTCAGTCGGTTTTTGAGGCTGACAAGAACTGGAAAGAAATGTTCACGAGACTTCCGCCATCAGGCATCCTCACTATTTCAGAAGCTGAACTTAAAGAAATAATAGAATAATTTAAATATCTTTACAAGCATAAAACACTGGTTATGAAAAAATTGAATAAAATATCCGTTATACTTCTTTGCTTACTTTCAGGTTTAATTATTTCCTGTAAGAATGAAGAAGATACATCCGAAAAACAGGAAATAACTGCTGAAAAACCTTCTTCTGAAGATATGAAGGATAATATGGCTAAAAGTTCTGATACAAAATACAACCCTGCACATGGCGAAGAAGGTCATAGATGTGATCTTCCGGTTGGTGCACCTTTAGAAAAAGCCAAGGCCTCCACTACTTCTGAAATGACAAGTTCTCCCGTGCGTTTGCAAAGTGCTGCGCCTAAAATTAATCCGCCACATGGTGAACCGGGACACGATTGTTCTGTGCCTGTAGGTGGTGAGCTAAATTAAAAAACTCTCTGAGGCAATAGAAATTATCAGGATGTTATCCCGACTTACAATTTTATGACAGATACTTCTACTGGTTTCTATTCAAATTTACCGATTAATGAATCCTCCATAAGTAAATTACTTGGAGATAAGACCAGGTTTTCCAAAGTTCCGGAAGACTGGTATGTTCTGGTGGCAGATATCCGAAATTCCACAGAAGCAGTCCAGAATGGCAAACATAATAATGTAAATCTGGTAGCTACCGGGTGTGTGATTTCTGTTCTAAATCTCGCCGATACGTACGGGATAGCAATTCCGTTTTTCTTTGGTGGCGACGGGGCGAGTTTTTTAATTCCTGAAAAAATTAAAGAAAAATCACTTTCGGTATTGGAGAAGCACAACAGGAATACCAGAAAGAATTTTGGTTTTAGTCTTGCCATTGGCGCCTTTAGTGTCAGGAATATTTATGCAGAGGGTATAGATTTAAAAATTTCCCGAATAAGGGTAAACGAAGCTCTGAATATACCGGTAATATTGGGTAATGGTCTCCATTATGCTGAAAACAACATAAAGAGCGATGATTTTTTACAGGAAATAATTCCTGATGGCACTCCATTGAATATGACGGGAATGGAATGCAAATGGGATCGCATCAAACCTCCGGAAAAAAATCAGGAAGTAATAAGCCTGATCATTGCCGGATGTAAAGACACAGATTTCTCAAAGGTTTATTCAGATATTATGAAAACCATAGATGAAGTCTACGGATCTGTTGGCAGTAGAAAACCTGTTTCAGTCAGAAGATTAAAGATCAAAGCTGGATTACAGCGTATAAAAGATGAAATGAAAGCAAAATTGGGTGGCTGGAGTCTTACCGAATTTGTAAGAAGTGTGATGGTAGCAAATTTTGGAGAATTCTACCTGAAAAATACTTCCAGCGGTAAAAGCTACCTTCAAAAACTGGTAGAACTTTCGGACAATCTCACCTTAGATGGGCGTATTAATACGGTAATTACGGGCACCAGCTCCCAGCGAAAAAACTTGTTATCCTATCTGGATAAACTTGAAAAAGCTAATTTTATTAAATACGGGCACCATGTGAGCGAGGAGAGTATCATGTCCTGCTATGTAAAAGATATGGGCACAAACCAGCACATCCATTTTATCGATGGTGGGAACGGTGGATATACAAAAGCAGCCAATCAATTGAAAAATAAATTTCAGGATTAGCTGCTTTTTTTATTTTTAATCTTCTATCATTCCTTTTCTTTCAGCATTCCTTGGTTCTGGCCACGTCATTTGCTCGCCAGATCTTCTGCTCATAGGAAGTTTTATCTTTTCCCTTGAAGTCTTCTCTGGATCTTCACTGGCCATATAGGCAAGTACCGCAGTAAGGATCACATTATTCCTCACATCATCAAAAACGATCTTATCATAGGTATCCCTGTTGGTATGCCAGGTATAATTCCAGTAATCCCAGCTCAACGAACTTAAGTTGAAAGCTGGTGCACCCGCAGCTACGAAAGATGCATAGTCTGATCCACCTCTTCCCGGGGTCCCTGGAAAATTGGTCTCAATATGCTCGATCACATTATCCGGAACTTCATAAAGCCAACGGCCCAGGTAATCGTAAGAATTTAAGAATCCGTTACCAGAAATATTTACGACCCTACCTGTTCCATTATCCTGATTGAACAATGCCTGGACATTATCTACAATTTCAGGGTGGTCTTTTACAAAAGCCCTTGATCCATTAAGCCCTTGCTCTTCACTCCCCCAGTGGCCTACCAGGATTGTTCTTTTTGGATTCGGATATAATTTCTTTAAGATACGCATAGTTTCCATCATAACGATAGTTCCGGTTCCATTATCGGTTGCTCCCGTGGCACCATCCCAGCTGTCAAAATGAGCAGAAAGAATCACATATTCCTCTGGCTTCTCAGTACCTTTAATTTCGGCGATGGTATTAAAAGTTGGTACTTCACCTAATTCTTTAGATTCAGCAACAAGTCTTATCTCCGGCTTATCTCCATATTCCGCTAATCGATATAGCATTCCATAATCTTCTAAAGAAACATCTATTGTCGGGATTTCATCGGTAGAAGCTGAAAACACCTTATTTACTCCAAAACCTCTGGACCAGTAGGAGCTTATAATTCCTGCGGCACCTGCATCTTCAAGTGCTTTGGGCAATTCTCTCCTGGAAAGTCCAGTTTTCTCAAGCCTTGCGTCCCAAAGATCATTTAGTGAGTCACGCTCTGTCTTCATCTTTTCGAATGAATCTTCAGTTGCCCATTCCTCCCAGTTATCATCTGGTCTTCCTGTTGGTTGTGGCATTGAGATCATCACAAATTTCCCTTTTACAGCTTTGATCTTCTGTAGAAAATCCAACGAATCTTTTGCTTCCGGGATAATAATCACTTCTGCAGTTACCGGTTTTTTTCCGGTAGAGGGGCTCCAGGCAAGTTGCCTGCCTTCCAGGCTCTGTATTCTTGGGGAAACCATATCTATATGGGTGATCCCTCTTTCCCAGCCTTTCCATTTTCCCCATTCTTCATTTCGTGCAGAAATATCCCAATTGGTATATTTTTCTACTGCCCAATCATTTGCTTGCTTCATCTGTGGTGTTCCCACAAGCCTGGGACCTACTACATCCAACAATTCATGAGCCAGGTTCTCTAATTGGGAATTTTCTTCGGCTTCTTTAACGATCTTTTCTACCATTTCCTGCTGAGACTGTGCAGAAGTCAGTGAAACAGAGAGAAAAAATAAGCCTAATAGCGTAAATTTTTTAATCATAAATAAAAGTTTAGTGGTATTAATTGAAGTTACAATATCGCTTTATTTTTTGTAACGCTTAGCAATTAGACCCTTTGCGCTACCAAAGGTTTAAATAGGAGACAAAATTTGGTATATTGGCACTCTTATTTTTAACAAAAAACTCATGACAAAAAGTTTCAGTGCATTAATATTCCTTTTCCTGGGAAGCTTAGTATCATTTTCTCAAACTTCTGATCTCAGCGTGGAAAAGATCATGCAGGACCCCGACTGGATAGGGAATTTCCCCAGTTCTGTACGCTGGGGTATACATGGTGAAAATATTTACTTCAATTATAATCCTGAAAAAAACGATTCAGATTCGCTTTACAGGATAGAAATTGATAATCCTGAAAAGATCTTAAAAGTTTCAGTCGCAGAACAAAGGGAAATTATCCCGGGAAGAGGAGATTTTAATGCTTATAGGACTAAAAAAGTCTTTACCGAAGATGGAAAGCTTTTTATTTATGACATGGAATTAAGAAAAAAGAAGGAACTTCTTGATCTACCCATGTATATCAACGATCCTGAATTTCTAGGTAATAATCAGCGTATTGTTTTTAAGGCTGAAGACAATGCTTTTATTTATGATCTTAAAAATGGAGGCATTCAACAGCTCACACACATAAAAAGTGGTTCCAATCCGGAGAAATCTGATAAAAAATCTTCAGAAAAAAATGATTGGATTGAATCTGAGAACCTGAAATTACTGGAAGTCGTAAATCAGCGTAAAGAAAAAGAAGAAAGCTCTAAAGAATACAGGGAATCAATTAAAGAAGAGGAAGACCTGGTTTTTTATCTTAATGATCGCGATCTGGCTAACCTCGAAGTGTCACCCAATGCAAAATATGTAAGTTTCAGCTTAATCGACAGGGAACGTGGAGATAATACAGATGTCCCGGATTATGTTGATGAAAGTGGGTACACCAAAAATCTTTCTGCCAGGAGCAAGGTAGGCGATATGGAATATACCGCTGAATTAGCCCTTTACCATATTGAAAAAGATACCGTATTTATAGTAGATGTTTCCGGATTACCGGGAATTTCAAAACTTCCTGATTATACTTCAGATTACCCTGATAAAGAATGGAAAGAAGAGCCAAGGGAAGTAATCCCCTCCAATGTCCATTTTTCAGAAAACGGAGAAAAAGCAGTTGTTAATTTAAGGTCTACAGATAACAAAGATAGATGGATTGCCTTACTGGACCTGGAAAATGGGACTTTGGAAAGCATAGAACATCAGCGTGATGAAGCCTGGCTTGCCGGTCCTGGAATTGGATATACTTACTATGGTTATGAAACCCTGGGATGGCTACCAGATAACAAGCATATTTATTTTCAGAGTGAAGAATCTGGATATTCCCATTTATATATATTGAATGTTGAAAATGGGAAGAAAAAGGCGCTTACCTCAGGAGATTATGAAGTCTTTGATCCTTCACTTTCTAATGACAAAAAGCACTGGTATTTCACCTCATCTAAGGTTCATCCCGGGGAAAGGCATTTTTATAAAATGCCACTGATGGGTGGCAAAATGGAGCAACTAACCTCCATGACCGGAAAGAACGATATCGCGCTTTCTCCAGATGAAAAATATATGGCCATCACTTATTCCTATATGAATAAGCCAGAAGAATTGTATTTCAAAAAAACTGATGTGAATGCTAAAGCCCAGCAACTTACCAGTGGGATGTCTCCTGAGTTTTCAAGTTATAACTGGAGGGAGCCGGAATTAATAAAATTTGAGGCCAGTGACGGTGCCATGGTGCCTGCAAGATTGTATGTGCCGGAAGAAGATGTGAAAAATAATGCTGCGGTGGTATTTGTACATGGAGCAGGTTATCTCCAGAATGCGCATAAGTGGTGGTCCAGCTACTTCAGGGAATATATGTTCCACAATCTTTTAACCGATCTCGGTTACACGGTAATTGATATTGATTATCGCGGAAGTGCAGGCTATGGTAGCGATTGGAGAACAGGGATTTATCGCCATATGGGCGGAAAAGACCTCAGTGACCAGGTAGACGGGGTTAATTATTTACTGGAAAACCATGATATAAATCCTGAAAAAATCGGGATCTATGGTGGAAGTTATGGTGGTTTTATTACACTTATGGCCATGTTTACTGAAGCTGAAACCTTTAAAGCCGGTGCTGCTTTAAGATCGGTTACCGATTGGGCGCATTACAATCACGGATATACTTCTAATATTTTAAACGAACCGGCTAAAGACCCCATTGCCTACAAACGATCATCTCCGATTTATTTTGCAGAAGGACTGGAAGGAGATCTCCTAATCGCTCATGGAATGGTAGATGTGAACGTTCATTTTCAGGATGTGGTGAGACTGTCTCAGCGTCTTATAGAATTGGGGAAAGAAGACTGGGAAATGGCAGTTTATCCGGTAGAAGATCATGGTTTTGTTGAACCAAGTAGTTGGACCGATGAATACCGAAGAATCCTGAAATTATTTAATGAAAGTTTATTAGGCAAATGATAGATATTCAATTTATAAGAGAGCAATTCCCGGCCTTGGAAAGGGACTTCATATTTATGGATAACGCCGGTGGCTCGCAGGTTCTGGGTAAAGTCGCCGAAAGAATTAGTGGATATCTGCTGCATCACAATGTACAATTAGGAGCTTCCTATAAGGTTTCGCAGGAAGCAGGCCAGAAACTAAAATATGCCACCTCAAGGGTAGCCGAATTAATAAATGCCTCTAGGGACGAAGAAATAGTGATGGGTTCTTCCACCACTATGCTGCTACGTCTTCTGAGTTTAAGCATTAGCAGGCAATGGAAAAAGGGTGATGAAGTGATTGTTACAAATACAGATCATGAGGCCAATGTTTCTCCATGGATGGATCTAAAAGAAAAAGGCATTGAGGTCAGGATCTGGAAAGTGAATACTGAAAGTCTGGAACTGGAAATATCAGATTTGAAGAAAATGATGAACTCCCGCACCAAACTGGTTGCGGTGACACATGCCTCTAATGTTCTTGGAACCATCAATCCTATAAAAAAAATTGCCAAAGAAGTTCATAAAGCCGGAGCATTGATTTGTGTAGATGGCGTGGCCTACGCTCCGCATAGAAAAGTAGATGTGCAGGATCTTGATGCCGACTTCTATACCTTTAGCTGGTACAAAACTTATGGCCCCCATCTGGCGGTGATGTACGGAAAATATAATAAGTTGTTAAAGCTGGATAGCCTTAATCATAATTTTATAGGAAAAAAAGAAGTTCCTTATAAGCTTCAACCCGGTAATTTCAATTTTGAACTGACTTACAGTACCCTCGGGATCATTGAATATTACGAGCAATTATATTCTCACCACTTCAACAACAAACCAGCAGATTTTTCAGAAAAACTGAGCAAAACGTTTGAGCTTATCGCCACTCATGAGGAAAAATTAGCTTCAGAACTTTTGAATTATCTAAATGAAGTGCCGGAAATGAGAATAATTGGTTCAGCAAAAGCCGATGCTTCTGAGAGGGTTCCCACCATCTCCTTTGTACATTCAAAATTTCAAAGTGACGAGATTGTTGAAAAAGTAGATCATCACGGTATTGGTATTCGTTTTGGGGATTTTTATGCCAAAAAGCTTATTAAATCCCTTGATCTTGAAGAAAAAAATGGGGTGATTAGGGTAAGCCTGGTACATTATAATACGCTTGAAGAAGTTAGAAAGCTTATCAAGGTTTTTCAGCAAATATTTTAAAAGCAAGCTTGCCTGAAAATTATTTTTGAATATCCGCTTTTTGTCCTAATTTATGCAATCGTCACCCTGAATTTATTTCAGGGTCTCTAAATTTAACTGATTTCCATTGAATTGAGATTCTGAAACAATCCCGATAACCATCGGGACAGAATAACGACCTTGTTCAGTTTAGGATACTTTCCGGATAAACAAAAAACTATTTTATAGAGATCAGTTGATATTTGTATACTTGAGTTTCGATTAAAAGTTGCCATGTCAGGCTGAAATCGAAGCCAAGTATGGTAACCAAAAGTTCTCGACTGCGCTCGAACTGACATCAGAATTAATTATAATGTGTTTATTTTCCGGACTTTAGAAAATTAAAATAATATCCATTAAACTACTGACATCTATTATTATTCGTTAACCTGAATTAATTTCAACTTCTGAAATTAATTCAGGATGATATATTTAATTTTCAGACGAGCCCGGGTTTACAGATCCTATAACTTTTTCAGGTCTTTAACTTCAGATTTTTCTGCCTCCATAATACTAATGGCGTAACCACCTCCCGGAGCAGATTTCTGTGAAAGTTTAGATTTATTATTAACCCTATACTTTTTGATCTCGTATGCCTGCGGATTTGTTTTATAATGCGCATCTGGAGCATCTGAATAGATTGTGGCGATATACTCTTTCCCCTTGTCCAGAAAATCAAATTCGATCCTCGAGGTTCGGGCATCATTTCCATTCACATTCCCAACAAACCAATTACCACTCCCTTTTTCCTTTCGTGCGGCTGTAATATAACGCCCCGGTTCTGCTTCAAGATAAATGCTTTCATCCCAGTCTAAAGCCACATCTTTGATAAATTGAAAAGCATCAGGAAATTTCATATAATTTTCCGGTAAATCGGCGGCCATTTGTAATGGGCTGTACATAGTTACATACAATGCTAACTGATTCGCCAGGGTGCTATTCACATGAGAATTATTGTCTGGATTTAGTTTACTTATATCCATTTCAAATACTCCCGGAGTATAATCCATAGGGCCTCCAATAAGTCTTGTAAATGGAAGAATGGTCACGTGATTTGGTTTTGAACCACCAAAAGCCTGAAATTCGGTCCCTCTGGCAGATTCATTCCCAATTAAATTCGGATAGGTTCTTCTTAAGCCAGTTGGTCTCACTGCTTCATGCGCATTTACCATCACCTTGTAATCTGCAGCTTTTTTAACCGCATACAGATAGTGATTAATTGCCCACTGGCCGTAGTGGCGTTCACCCCTTGGGATGATATTTCCAACATACCCACTTTTTACTGCAGGATAATCGTATTTGTTCATGAATTGATAGGCCGTATCCATATGGCGCTCATAATTTCTAATCGCCCCTGAAGTTTCGTGGTGCATCATCATTTTCACTCCTTTGCTTTTTGCATAATCGTGAATAGCTTCCACATCAAAATCTGGATAAGGAGTTACAAAATCAAATACATAATCTTTAGATTGTCCAAACCAGTCTTCCCAGCCTTCATTCCAGCCTTCCACCAAAACGGCATCAAACCCATGTTCTGAAGCAAAATCTATATATTCTTTAACATGTGCTGTATTTGCAGCATGTTTGCCATTAGGTGTAGTTTTAGAATAATCTGTTTCGCCAAGTTTTACAGAGGCAAGATCATCTGTATAAGCCCACGAGCTTTTACCGGTGATCATCTCCCACCAAACGCCAATGTATTTAATTGGTTTGATCCAGGACGTATCTTCCAGTTTATTAGGCTCATTTAAATTAAGGTTCATATCAGAAGCTAAAATATCGCGGGCATCATCGCTTACCATCACTGTTCTCCACGGGGAAACCGCGGGAGTTTGCAAATAAGCTTTGTTACCTATGGCATCCGGGGTTAACCAGGATTCAAAAATCATATTTTCATCATCCAGGTTAAGGTTCATTAAAGAATAATCAACTA
Source organism: uncultured Flavobacteriaceae bacterium (assembly GCA_964008195.1). GTDB lineage: Bacteria > Bacteroidota > Bacteroidia > Flavobacteriales > Flavobacteriaceae > Christiangramia. The sequence continues at coordinate 871 of CAXGBX010000002.1, read as the reverse complement.
AGGCAGCTTCATGTAGATTGATATATAGGCCTTCTTCGGTTTTCATCATCAGGGAAGTTTGTACTCCAGTATTGGAGAACTGTTCCTGGGAAGCATTACTCTGATAAGATCCTTCGAATTTTTCCCGAATTTTAGAAAGTTTTGATTCCGTGTAATCATACTCCTGCGAATCATAATCTCCCGCAATCCAGAAAGCGGTATGATCGCCATTCATGGTGAATTGTGTACGCTCTTCTTCTAAGATAAAATAGACAAGGTTCTCTTGCTCCGGAAATTCATATCTAAAACCCAATCCTTCATTAAATAACCTGAACCGAACGATTAATTTCCTATCAGTTTCTTCCTGAACAAGATTGACCTCCAGTTCATTATAATGATTCCTAATTTCTTTTGATTCTCCCCAAACCGGCTTCCAGGTATCATCAAAACTAGATTTCTCTGTATTCTCTATACTGAAATTAGCAAGAAGGTCTTCCTCCTCTTTCAAGGAAAGACCCAGCTTACTTGTTTTTACCACCTCATTACCTTTAAAGGATAAGTTGTAAGTAGGAGTTCCATCTTCCTGCAATTTAAAATTCATTTGCAAATCACCGTCGGGTGACTTAAGGCTTTGCGCCATTGATAAGTTGATAGTGGCTACGATAAGAAGGATTAGTGATAGAAGTTTTTTCATGTTTGGTATTTAAATAAATATGAGATTGCCAGAAAAGTCAAATTTAGACATCATTACAAAAGAAGTAAAGAATTTCTGGTTTTAATTAAAGCGATCTAAATATTGTCTGCCCTACTTTGTCATTCAGGAGGGCTTCTTGCCTGTCATTAATATCTGGTTGTCATTCTAATTTTTATTGAGAACAGTTTTTTTAGATAG
>CAXGBX010000001.1:0-30213 GCA_964008195.1 uncultured Flavobacteriaceae bacterium | reverse complement strand
TGTCTTAGTTTCCACCAAAACGTCCAATTGCTGTACTTTTAAATTGATTCTACCTGCAACCTGGTCTATCAAAGGGATTTTAAGCTGTAGACCTGAACTTCTAATACTGGTAAACCTTCCAAATCTTTCAACGACTGCAGATGTTTGCTGTTTGACAATGAAAATTCCTGAGAAAATAATAAGGACGACAAAAATCCCTAAAATGGGTAATAAGACTAAATTAAGCATGTATTGAATGTTAGTTTAAGAATGTTTCAATTTAAGAATAAAAGCTTGAATCTTTGCCAAATAAAAACCGGCTTCTTTTTTAAAAGAAACCGGTTGATATAGTATTTAAGATAATTTATTTAAGGGTTTTAATCGCGTTATCTATACGTTCTAAAGTTTCTTCTTTTCCTATAAGTTCAGCGATCTTATACAAGTCTGGTCCCTGCAATGCACCAACCAATGCAATTCTTAGAGGCATCATCACTTTTCCAAAACCTATTTCTTTGCCTTTTATCCAGGTTTTCACCGATTCCTGAAGCGGCTCAGCCTGAAAATTATCTACAGTTTTTAAATATTCATTTAGCTCAGTCATTAAAGTTCCAGTGTCTTCTTTCCAGGCTTTTTTGGAATCTTTTGGATCAAATGAAGTAGGGGCGATAAAGAAGAAATATCCCTGATCCCAGAAATCCTCTACAAACACCACTCGTTCCTTAATAAGAGCCACTATATCTTTGATGTATTTTTTATCCGCTTCCAATTCCTTTTCAGCCAGATGTTTTTCAAATTCCTGTGCTAGAAAATCATTATCAGCTAACTGAATATAATGTTGTTGAAACCATTTTGTCTTTTCAGGATCAAATTTAGCTCCGCCTTTATGTACTCTTTCAAGTTCAAAAGCTTTGGTAAGTTCTTCTAATTCAAAGAATTCCTGTTCTGTTCCTGGATTCCATCCTAAAAATGCCAACATATTCACTACTGCTTCCGGGAAATAGCCCTCCTGCTTATAACCTGCGGAAATATCTCCGGAATTTGGATCTTTCCATTCGAGTGGAAACACCGGGAATCCCATTTTTTCACCATCCCTTTTGCTCAATTTTCCTTTACCCTGAGGTTTTAGAATAAGGGGTAAATGGGCAAATTCAGGAGCTTTCCATTCAAAAGCTCTGTAAAGCATAAAGTGAAGGGCAAGGGATGGAAGCCATTCTTCCCCACGAATTACATGGGTAATTTCCATCAAATGATCATCTACGATATTGGCTAGGTGATAAGTAGGCATCCCATCACTTTTGAAAAGCACTTTATCATCAAGAATATTAGTATCGATTTCAATATCTCCACGAATTACATCTTTTAAGTGCAAAATTTCATCCTGGGGAGACTTAAAACGAATTACATAATCTTCTTCTGCATCAATTTTTTCCTGAACTTCTTTTTCTGATAAAGAAAGGGAATTCTTCAATTTCTGACGGTTATGCCAGTTATAGATAAAGGTTTTTCCATTTTCTTCATGGTCTTTTCTATGGGCATCAAGCTCGTCTGAAGTATCAAAAGCATAATAAGCATTTCCGGAGGCTATTAGCTTCTCTGCATATTCACGATATTTATCTTTACGTTCACTTTGTCTATAAGGCCCAAAACCTTTTTCTTTACCGGGCCCTTCATCGTAAGGAATTCCGCACCAGTTAAGAGATTCAATAATATAATCTTCAGCTCCATCTACGAATCGGTTTTGATCTGTATCTTCAATTCTCAATACAAAATCACCACCATGTTTTTTGGCAAATAAATAATTATATAAAGCTGTTCTTACACCACCTATATGTAATGGTCCGGTGGGGCTGGGAGCAAATCTTACTCTTACTTTAGAAGACATAAATTTTGGTTTTTGCTGGCAAAGATACAACCTTATTCATCCAATCCTAAACCTGATTGATAGCAAGCTTCCCAAGATCTATTTTTATTGTATTTTTAAGCAAAGATTGCCTTGATCATGGAGAATTTTGGACTGGTGCAGGAAAAACTGGAAGCTTTTATCAAAAAGTATTATTTAAACTTAATACTTAAGGGTAGTTTGTTGTTTCTGGCCACTGGCTTGCTTTATTTTTTGCTGGTAGTGGTGCTGGAGTATTTCTTCTGGTTTTCCACTGTTGGCAGGAGCATTTTGTTCTGGGTATTTATTGTGGTTGAATTAGGCTTACTCTACAAATTTGTTGGGGTTCCGCTTTTTAAATTGCTTAAAATTTCCAACGGAATTGATCAGTTTCAGGCTTCTGAAATTATTGGGGATCATTTCCCTGAGGTGAACGATAAGCTCAAAAATTTACTGCAATTAAGCAGAGATTCTCAAAGATCTGATCTATTGTTGGCAAGTATAGATCAGCGGTCAAAAGAACTTACTCCGGTTCCATTTACAAATGCCGTTGATTTTAAAAAAAGTAGAAAGCAAATCAAGATTGTTGTTCTACCATTTCTCATTATCCTGGGAATTATTGTAGCTGGAAAAGCCGATATCATTACTCAAAGTTTTAGCAGGATTACAGACTATAATAAAGTATATCTTAAACCTGCTCCTTTCAAATTCCTGATTAAAAATAGTACGTTGGCTGCCAGGGAAGGGGAGAGCTTTCAACTTCAAATAGAAACTATAGGAGATTACCATCCGGAAATGGTGAGATTAGTTAGGAAGGGAGATGATAATTTCATGAAGCAAACGGCCCCGGGAGCCTTTGAGTATTCCTTTACAGAACTTTCAGAAAATATCGATTTTCAATTACAATCTAATGAAGTCTCTTCAGAATATTTTGTGTTGGAAGTGATTAAAGTACCTAAATTAATGGATCTTGAAATACTTCTCGATTATCCGGATTATACCGGTTTAAAGGATAAAGATTTTAATGGTACAGGAAATGCGACGGTACCAGAAGGCACCCGGATACAGTGGAATTTTAATACCAGAAATACTTCACGTATTAATTTTAGCGCTCCCGATTCTCTAATCCATGTACAAACCTCTGAGAATGCAGCAAATTATTATAAAACAGTTCAGAACGATTTCCCTTATACTGTAAGTACTTCCAATGATGAGGTTGATGATTTTGAAAAGCTGGATTATATAATTAAAGTAATAAAGGATGAGTACCCGGAAATATCGATGAGATCTGAAACAGATTCATTAAACACTGAAATTCAGTATTTTAAAGGCAGTGTTTCAGATGATTATGGCTTAAGCAATTTACAGTTGGTTTATTATTCCGAAGAAAATAAAAATGATCCGGAAATACTTAATATTCCTGTATCCAAAGAAAGCTTTGATGAATTTCATTTTAGTTTTCCGGGGAATCTGGCTCTTCAAAATGGTAAAAGCTATACTTATTTTTTTAGGGTTTTTGATAATGATGCGGTGAATGGTAAAAAATCTGCTAGCTCAGAATTGTATTCATTCAGAAAAAAGACAATAGATGAATTAGAAACTGAAAAGTTACAGGACCAGAATACAGCGATAAAAAAGATTGGAGAAAGTTTGGAAGATCTTGATGAATCTGATGAAGAATTAAAGGAAATATCCAGAATTGAAAAGGAGAAAGAAGAATTAAATTATAATGAAAGAAAGAAATTGGAAGAGTTCTTAAAGCGACAGAAGAGGCAAAATGAGATGATGAAATCTTATTCCAAAAAACTGGAAGAAACTCTCGAAAAAAATGATGATGCAGAAAATTCTCCGATGGAAAATGAATTGAGCGAGCGCCTTAAAAATAATGAAAAGAGACTTGAGGAGAATGAAGCCTTACTAGAAGAATTACAGGAGTATTCAGAAAAAATTCAGAAAGAAGACTTAGGCAAGAAACTTGAAAATTTGTCTAAGCAGAATAAGTCTAATCAACGTAATCTTGAGCAATTGTTAGAACTCACCAAAAGATATTATGTAGACGAAAAGAAACAAAAACTTGCTAGGGATCTTGAAAATTTAGCAGATGAGCAGGAGGAAATATCTGAGAAAAAACAAGAAAATAATGTAGGAGCCCAGGAAAAAATAAACCAGGATTTTGAAGATTTTCAGGATGAAATGGATAGTCTTGAAAAAGAAAACGAAGCTTTAAAGCAACCGCGTGAATTGGATAGGGAAAAAAAGGAGGAGAGTTCTATAAAGGAAGATCAAAAAGAAGCTGTGGATCAGTTAAAGCAGGAAAACGCCCCCGAGGCAGCTAAGAAGCAAAAGGATGCTGCGAAGAAAATGAAGGAGATGAGCGAAAAAATGAAACAATCTGCAGCAATGCAGGCTGGAGAACAACTTCAGGCAGACGCTGAAACCTTGAGACAAATATTGGATAATCTAATCATTTTCTCATTTGAGCAGGAACATTTACTCGATGATTTTAAAGAAATCCAGCAAAATAATCCAAATTATGCGAGTAAATTAAGGGAACAAAGCAATTTAAGAGAGAATTTTAGGCATGTTGACGATAGTCTCTATATGCTCGCCATGCGAAATCCAATGGTCAACGAAGTCATTACAGATAAGTTGACAAATGTTGAATTTGATCTTGAGAAATCAATCGAACGATTGTCTGATAATGAGATTCCTCAGGGAACTGCTAGTCAGCAATATGTAATTACAGGAGCAAATGATCTTGCGAATCTTTTGGATAAAATTCTTGGTTCTATGCAGGATATGATGGCTAATCCACAATCAGGACAAGGTGATGGCGAAAATGAATTCCAGCTTCGGGATATTATCGAGAAGCAGCAAAAACTTATGGAACAAATGAAGGAAGGTTCAGAGGGGAAACCTAAACAGGGACAGAATAAGGATTCAGGTAAAGGAGAGAGTGATAACGGTGATCTATATGAGATTTATAAAGAACAGCAGATGCTGAGGATGGAAATGGAAAAATTCCTGGAGGAGAACGGGGCTAAACCTGGTAATTCTGCTACAAAGAAAATGGAAGAAATCGAGGAGGAATTATTAGACAAAGGTTTTGATCCTGAAACTTTAGAAAGGATGCAGCAGTTACAATACGAATTAATAAAGTTTGAAGAGGCTTTTAAATTGCAGGGTACTGATGATAATAGAAAATCTGAAACCAATCAAATAGAATATCAAAACAGTCTTCAAAATCAGATTGATAGCGCCAAAGAATATTTCAATTCTACTGAAATTTTAAATAGACAAATCTTACCTTTGCGGCAAATTTACAGAGATAAAGTAAAAGATTATTTTGGAAAAGGGAGAGATTAATTTCTTTAGTGAAAATGAATTCATTCTTAAAGATGAGAAAGATTATCGTGAATGGATTGAACGGTCGATACTTTCAGAAGATAAATTCATTGGCGACATAAGTTTCATTTTTTGTAATGATGATTATCTACACAAGATCAATCTGGAATACCTTTCTCATGACACCTATACAGATATCATTAGTTTTGATAATACTTTAGGCAATACCTTACAGGGAGATATCTTTATAAGTACAGAAAGAATTAGCGAAAATGCCCGGAATTTTAATGCTGAGTTCAGCGAAGAATTAAAGCGGGTATTGATTCATGGAATTCTACACTTCTGCGGGTATAAAGATAAAACTGAAAGGGAGAAGGAATTGATGCGACGTAAGGAGGAAGAAAAAATGTTATTGTTCCACGTGGAACAATAGTCAAATTTAATACGATATGTTCGAAAAGCAGTATGATGTTATTGTAGTAGGAGCTGGGCATGCCGGTAGTGAAGCAGCTGCAGCTGCAGCCAATATGGGTAGCAAAACCTTACTAATTACCATGAATCTTCAAAATATCGCTCAAATGAGTTGCAATCCCGCTATGGGGGGCATCGCAAAAGGGCAGATAGTTAGAGAAATTGATGCAATGGGAGGTTACAGTGGTATTGTTAGTGATACTAGTGCTATTCAGTTTAAAATGCTTAATAAATCTAAAGGACCCGCAATGTGGAGTCCCAGAGTACAAAGCGACAGAATGAGGTTTGCTGAAGACTGGAGATTAAAATTAGAGCAAACCCCCAATCTTGATTTCTACCAGGAAATGGTTGCCGGACTTATTATTGAAAAAGATAAAATAGTTGGTGTGCGCACTTCCTTGGGTCTTGAAATTTTTGGAAAAAGTGTTGTATGTACTAATGGTACTTTTCTTAATGGATTAATCCATATTGGGGATAAACAGTTTGGTGGGGGTAGAGCTGGTGAAAGGGCAGCTACGGGAATAACCAAAGATTTAATTGAGGTTGGTTTTGAAGCTGGCAGGATGAAGACGGGGACGCCGCCTAGAGTGGATGGAAGATCACTGGATTATTCTAAAATGACAGAGCAACCAGGTGATGACATCCCTGGAAAATTTTCATATTCAGATGAAACTAAACCGCTTTCAAAACAACGCTCATGTTATATGACTTATACCTCTAATGAGGTGCATGAAATTCTTAAGGAAGGCTTTGATAGATCACCAATGTTTAATGGAAGAATTCAAAGTCTGGGGCCTAGATATTGTCCTTCTATTGAAGATAAAATTAATCGCTTTGCAGACAAAGACAGGCATCAGCTATTTGTAGAACCGGAGGGTTGGAATACGGTGGAGGTTTATGTAAATGGATTTTCCACATCACTTCCCGAAGATGTTCAGTTTAAAGCTTTACGATCTGTAGATGGATTTGAAAATGTAAAATTCTTTCGTCCGGGTTATGCTATTGAATATGATTATTTTCCACCTACACAGTTAAAACATACTCTAGAGACAAAGCTTGTGGAAGGATTATATTTTGCTGGCCAGATTAACGGAACTACAGGTTATGAAGAAGCTGCCTGCCAGGGGATGATGGCTGGAATCAATGCTGCTTTAAAAGTTCAGGAAAAGGATGAATTTATTTTGAAGCGAAACGAAGCTTATATAGGGGTTTTAATTGATGATCTCATTACTAAAGGAACGGAGGAGCCATATAGAATGTTCACCAGTCGTGCTGAATATCGAACATTGCTAAGACAGGATAATGCCGATTTTAGATTAACTGAAAAAGCTTTTGATTTAGGTTTGGCTTCAGAGAAGCGAATGAGGAAGATGGAACAAAAAAAAGAGAAATCTTTCAAATTTGTTCAATATTTAAAGGATTTAAGTGTTGTTCCTGAAGAGGCGAATCCTGTTTTGGAAAAAAGGAAATCATCCCCAATGAAACAGAGTGATAAAGTTTTTAAAGTTTTTTCCCGTCCTCAAATTACCATGGAAGATGTGAAAAATTTTAGTGGGGTAGAGGAGTTTATTTCTGAAAATGATCTCGATGAGGAAATGATTGAGCAAACCGAAATTCAGGTGAAATACTCAGGGTATATTCAAAAGGAAAAAAATAATGCTGATAAACTTAACCGTTTAGAAGATTTAAAGATCCCGCAGAATTTTGACTATGCAAATATCAAATCAATGTCTTACGAGGCAAGGGAGAAATTAAAGAAAGTACAACCTGCTACTGTTTCTCAGGCATCACGAATTAGTGGAGTAAGTCCTAATGATATTTCCGTTTTACTGGTTTATATGGGAAGATAAATTTAGATGTTCCACGTGGAACAAATGACTTTTATATTTGATCACAACAGAAAATAACAATAATTCTAATGCTGCAACTCAATCTAAATTGATTTGTAAAGATCATCTTGTTAGTAGTGAAGAATTCAGAATTGAAGAATATGAAAAGGGAATTCTGAAGACTCAACCTATACCAGAGAATTTACCTAAATATTACGAAAGCGAGGATTATATTTCTCACAGGGATTCTAAATCGAATCTGCAGGACAAGGTTTATCAAATGGTAAAATCTTTTATGCTTTCAGAAAAAGCAAAGTGGATTCAATCTTATATCGAAAAAGGAAGTATTTTGGATTATGGTGCAGGCACGGGGGAGTTTTTGCAACAGATGAAAAATAATGCATGGCAGGTTGAAGGTGTAGAGCCAAATTCAAATGCCAGAAATCTTGGAGTGAATAAAGGATTACAAATTCAATCTATACTTTCCGCAGTTTCGAAAAAATCTTATGATGTAATTAGTCTCTGGCATGTTTTAGAACATATTCCGGATTTTGAAAACAAAATTGTTGAGTTTAAAGAATTACTTGATCAAGATGGACTTTTGGTAATCGCTGTTCCAAATTACAAATCTTACGATGCTAACTACTATAATGAAAATTGGGCAGCCTGGGATGTGCCTCGACATTTGTGGCATTTCTCAAGGGAAGGAATTAAAACAAAAATGAATCAGTATGGTTTTAGTCTTGTAGAAGAAAAACCTCTCAAATTTGATTCATATTATGTAAGCCTTTTAAGTGAGAAAAATAAATCCACATCTACGAATTTCTTAAATGCTTTTTACCGAGGCCTTCGTTCAAACTTAAAGGCGAAAGCTTCTGGAGAGTATTCTTCCATAGCTTATTTCTTCAGAAAACACCCTAAAACTCAATTTAAGCCTATTTAAGAGCCTTTCACCTTTAAAATTGAGTTGTGTGTCCCTTCAAAGACCAATTGTTCTGCAATTGGCATTCTAAGAAGTAATTTTCCATAGTAATAATCTATTTAGGGAGTTGTTTTGATTGAAAATTATTATAACTAATAAATTTTCTACTTTTTGGAGAAAAAATACTTTTATACATTTGCCACTCAAAATTAGAAATTATGATTAAACGATTTATTGGTATTGCAGCAGTTGCAATTTTGATGGTATCTTGTAACGAGCAAAAAACTGCTTATGTGGATACCACAGTATTAATTAAGGAATATAAAGAGATGAAAGATGTGGAGGCTCAATTTACCTCTAAATCAGATTCTGTTAGAAAACAATTAGATTCTGCAGCGCAGAGTTTCCAACAGGAAGTTCAGGCGTACCAGTCTCAAATGAATTCAATGTCTGAAACCGACCGTAAAGCAAAAGAGCAGGAGTTGATGCAGAAACAACAAATGCTTCAGCAACAACAGCAAATGGTGGGCAACAAGCTTAGAGAGCAGAGTAATACTGTTATGGATTCTATTGTTACCAAAATCAAGGCTTACGTAAAAGATTATGGAAAAGAGAATAATTACACTTATATCTTTGGATCTAATGAAAGTGCAAATATTATGTACGCTGAAGAAGGATTGGATATTACTCAAGATATTCTGAGTGAATTGAACGAAGGTTATAATGGAGCTGAAGAAACTGAAACCGAAGCGGTAGCTGAGGAGGAATAAATTTCTTTAACTATAAATAAAAAAGGCTTCAGAATTTCTGAAGCCTTTTTTATTGCTTTTAATTTTATTTTAACTCAGAAGATAAACTCCAAAAACTGAAACTATAAAATATCCGGTAAGTGTAAACGCGCCTGCATAATCCTTAGCGATACGCTGGCCAAATAGCAACATTAGAAGTGTAATACAGGCTAAAGCACAGGTATATAAAGCGTAAGATGGTTCATTGGAGACCAGAAGACTGTAAATAGCAACAATGGCCAGTATTCCGGTTATTATTTCGATAATCATTATAATTGCCACCATTAAAGGAACCATTCCAGACAGCATCGTTCCAGAAAAATGTTCTTTTAGCCATCCGGTATTTCCTTTCCAGTCTGCTGCTTTATCTATTCCAGATTGCAAAAAGGTGATCAGGATAAATATTAAAATTAGGATTTCGGTAAGATTGCTAGTTAAGTTATTCATGTTTATGCTACTTTTTTATGTAAAAATCTGGTTAGTTTGATTGATAGATCGGTTAAAACTATTTTAGCATTCCCATTTCTCTCTATATGATAAATGGCAGTTTCCAATGCTTCGGTTATTTCTTTAATATTGTTCCCATGTACAAATGGGGCAAAATTTTCAAGTTTAAATTTTTCTGCGGAGGGTTCCAAATAAACCAGGGATTTTGCTTTATAATTCATTAATAAAGACTGGCGGAAAAAATCCATGCAGTAAAGCAAAAAACTTTTTTGAGTTTCTCGGCCCAGGGCTGCAATTTCCTCGCTCCAGGATACCAGCTCAAGTACCGTTGCTTTGTTTCCTTTAGCTTTAAATGCACTTCTCACCCAGCTTATAAACCAGGCTTCAAATTGTTCATCTCCAGAATTTTTTCTTAGAATATGAATGGCCCTGGTATAATTACCATTTACCTGATGCGCGATTTTTTTAGCTTGCGCAGGGCTGCAATTCTCTCTTTCTTCAAGGCTTTTAGCAATATCTGTTTCACTCAGAGGCGGAAAATGTAAACTCTGGCATCTTGAACGAATTGTTTGTATAATTTGCTCCTCATCTTCAGCAATCAGGATAAATACTGTGTCTTTAGGCGGTTCTTCAATAAGTTTTAACAACTTATTCGCCGCTTCTGTATTCATCTTTTCCGCCATCCAGATGATCATGACTTTAAATCCACCTTCGTAAGCTTTCAAAGAAAGCGATTTTACGATATTCTGGGCCTCATCCACCCCAATTTTCCCCTGCTTATTTTCCACACCCAGGCTTTGATACCAATCATATAAGCTCCCATAAGGATTTGTTTTAATGAAGGAGCGCCATTCATCTAAGAAATGCGAAGACACGGGACGACTTTTCACTTTATCATTTCCTGCAACAGGAAAGGCAAAATGAAGATCTGGGTGCGATAAATTTTTGAATTTTAAATTACAGCTATTCGCAGCTTCATCGTTATTTTCTGCATTCGTATTCTTGCATAAAATATACTGTGCATAGGCGATCGCCATAGGCAACGCGCCGCTTCCCGATTTACCTGTAAAAAGTTGTGCATGCGGGATTCTTTTTCTGTCGGCGGTGGTCGTCAGATGATTTTTAATGTGTGGAAGACCAATGATATCGTTAAAAAGCATAGGCAAATATAAAATTATATAAGCTTTATTATCTTCGGAAAAAATTATATTTGTGAGAAAGCAATACCATAATATTCGCTTAACAATGAATTCTGGTGTATTCAGAATTGATTCCGGATTAACTACATTTTATGGTTTAAAAAAATAAATTTTACTGATGAAGACTATAGACGACTACAATTTTGAAAATAAAAGAGTGCTTATAAGAGTAGATTTCAATGTGCCTTTAAACGAAGATATGGAGGTGACCGATGCAAATCGAATTGAAGCGGCAAAACCTACTATTATTAAAATATTAGAAGATGGTGGAAGTGTAGTGTTGATGTCTCATTTGGGAAGACCTAAAGGAAAAGAAAGTAAATTTTCTCTTCAACATATCACCAGAAAAGTTTCTGAAGTACTTGGAGTAGAGGTGAAATTTGTTGAAGATTGTGTGGGTGAAGAGGTTGAAAATGCTGCTAGTAATTTGGAACCTGGAGAAGTACTTTTACTTGAGAACCTTCGTTTTCACGAAAACGAAACCAAGGGAGAGGAAGATTTTGCAAAAAAACTTTCAAAACTGGGGGATATTTATGTGAATGATGCTTTTGGAACAGCACATAGAGCCCATGCTTCTACGACCGTAGTAGCAAAATTCTTCGAAGATAAATGTTTTGGATATTTATTGGCTAAGGAGATAAAAAGTATTGATAAGGTTTTACATAGTTCTGAGAAACCGGTCACGGCGGTACTTGGTGGCGCAAAGGTATCTTCAAAAATTACCGTAATAGAAAATATTCTTGATAAAATAGATCATCTTATTATAGGAGGCGGGATGACCTATACTTTCATTAAAGCTCAGGGTGGTCATATTGGAAATTCATTAGTAGAAGATGATAAGCAGGAGCTGGCTCTTGAGATCCTGAAAAGAGCTAAGGAAAAAGGAGTGGAAGTTCACCTGCCCGTAGATTCTGTAATTGCAGATAGCTTTTCTGAACAGGCAAGTACACAAACCGAAAGCGTGGATAATATTCCTGATGGTTGGATGGGATTGGATATAGGCCCTGAAACCATTAGAAATTTCTCTGCAGTAATAAAGAATTCCAAAATTATTTTATGGAACGGACCTATGGGGGTATTTGAAATGGATGTTTTCGCTAAAGGAACTATAGAATTAGGCGAAGCTATTGCTGATGCTACTAAAAATGGTACTTTTTCTCTTGTTGGGGGAGGAGACTCTGTAGCAGCAGTTAAAAAATTCGGACTTGAAGATAAAGTTAGTTATGTCTCTACCGGTGGTGGCGCTATGTTGGAAATGCTGGAAGGAAAATCTTTGCCTGGAATTGAGGTAATTAAAAATTAAAGAGGTACGAAATTTGATAATTTTTCGTTTGTTAATGTAAAATGAATATATGCTGAAACGAAAATATTTATTGTTATTGCTCCTGGTCGGTTTTGCTGTGGCAGCTCAGGAAAAAAAGAGCAAGGAAAGGCTTGAAAAAGCCAATTTCAGGGTTCAGATTTTTCAAAAAAGCGATGATACAGAGATCAAGCTCACCGAGCCTGATCCTGAATTCAGGGATAAATTACCAATTTCTGCTGCTATTCGTGATTCTTCGAAAGTTCGACTGGAAGATATTCCCCAGGCAAAGACAATAGATTCTTTATGGAGGCTTGAATTGACCAATTCAGAGCTTTTTGAAATGATGCAGGAGAGCATCAGAGAGCAGGATTATGAAGATGTTGTCTATAAAGAGCTTCCAACAGATACACTTAAAGCCCGTCTGGCAAAACTCAATGGCAGAACTCCTTTTAACGTGGAATACAATCCTATTCTGGAAAGTGTTATAAAATCCTATTTAAAGAGGAATAAGCAGGGGATGGAGCGTTTAATGGCTCTAAGCACCTATTATTTCCCGATGTTTGAGCAGCAGTTGGATAAATATGATATTCCTTTAGAGATAAAATATCTTGCTATAGTAGAATCTGCTCTTAATCCCAAGGCGAAGTCCAGGGTTGGTGCAACGGGCTTATGGCAATTTATGTTTACTACGGGAAAGATGCATGGTTTAGACGTTAGTTCTTATGTAGATGAACGCATGGATCCTGAAAGGGCCACTGAAGCCGCTGCACAATATCTTGCAAGTCTTTATAAGGTTTTTGGTGATTGGGATCTGGTGCTGGCATCGTATAATTCGGGGCCGGGAAATGTCTCCAAGGCGATTAGAAGAAGTGGTGGTTCAAACGATTACTGGCATTTAAGAAGATATCTTCCAAGAGAAACAGCAGGTTATGTACCGGCTTTTTTAGCAACTTTATATTTGTTTGAATATGCCGATGAGCATAAATTTCAACCACCAAAGCCTGATGTTGTTTATTTTGAAACAGATACCATTCAGGTAAAGCAATTATTATCTTTTGATGAGATCTCTAAAGTAACAGGAGTTGAAAAAGAAATGCTTCAATTTCTGAATCCAAGCTATAAATTGGATATTATCCCGTTTGTAGAAGATGAAAAATATAGTTTGAGGCTTCCAAAACCGGCAATCGGCAAGTTCGTTTCCAATGAAAGCGCGATCTATGATTTTGTGGAAAATCAAAAAATCGTAGAAAAAAAGGAGCTTCCCAAATATGTTGAAACTGAAGACCGAATTAGATATAGAGTACGAAGCGGGGACTACTTAGGAAAGATTGCTGAAAAATATGGAGTTGGGATAAGTAGTATAAAAAGCTGGAATAATATGAGAAGCAATAACTTACGCGTTGGACAATATTTAACTATTTACCCGCGTAAACCTGTGGAAGTTACTTCAAATTCAGATACTTCAAATTCTGGTAAAGCATCCAACCCAAAAATCTACACAGTACGTAATGGGGATTCTCTCTGGAGCATTTCAAAGAAGTTCCCGGGTGTTACGGTACAAAATTTGAGGTCATGGAATGACATGAACACTAATAGCCTTAAACCAGGAATGAAACTTAAACTTTCTAAAGGTTAAAAGGCATTAAATCAAAACCGAAAAAATGAAACGTAGCCTAATCCTGCTTGCCAGTATTTTTCTTTTAATTTCCTGTAAGAATGATGAAAATTCCTCTAAAAAAGATGATAGAATCCTGACAGATTCTTCCGGGAATATAAATCAACTCACTGTAGTAATTAATAATCAACTCTGGGAAGGGGAGATAGGAGAGGCTATTAGGGAAAACCTGGCAGCCCCTGTAGATGGTTTACCTCAGGAAGAACCTTTATTCAGCTTAAGCCAGATTCCACCAGAAACTTTCACTGGTTTTGTTAGAAACAGTCGTATTTTTCTGAAAATTGAAGAAGGCGGAAATAAAGGAATGCAGCTTTTTGAAGATGAATTTAGCCGACCTCAAACAGGAGTTGTAATTCAGGGAAAAAATAATGAAGAAATTATAGAAGTAATAAATAAACAGGCAGATTCTATTGTGAAGCTGCTTAAAAAAACTGAGTTAACCGAAAAGCAAAGGAGAATTAGAAAATCTCTTAAGAAGGATGACGGATTGGAAGAAAAATTCGGGGTAAACCTAAAATTTCCAACAGCGTATAGATATGCAAAAGAAGAAGATCAGTTTTCATGGATAAGGAAAGAGATCCCTAAGGGAAGTATGGAAATTCTTGTATATGAAGTACCAATTAATAAAATAGAAAACGACTCCAGCGTTATTTCGAATATCATTAAGATGAGGGATTCTATTGGAGAAGTGCAAATTCCTGGTAGATTGGAAGGTTCTTATATGATTACTGAAAAAGCTTATGCTCCTTATCTTTTTGAAACTGAAATTGATGGCAAATTTGCTTACGAAACACGTGGCACTTGGGAAGTTCAGAACGATTTTATGGCGGGGCCTTTTGTGAATTATGCGGTAAAAGATGAAGAAAATAACCGGTTTGTAATTCTAGAAGGCTTTGTATTTTCTCCTTCGAGAAGTAAACGGGATAATATATTTGAGCTCGACGCAATATTGCAGTCCGCGAAAATTGACTAAATAAAAAACCCAACTGAAAAGTTGGGTTTTTTATTATTATGTAGGAATGAAAATTATTTATTTTCTTCTGGAACTTTTTTACTATCATCTGGATTTGATCCATCTTCATCATCTTTGGAAGCATCCTTAAATTCTTTAATACCGCTACCAAGTCCTCTCATCAATTCAGGGATTTTACGTCCTCCAAAAAGCAATAAAATAATGACCACAATAAGAATAATTTGTGGGGCTCCTATCATCAAAGGCAAAATAAATGCGTTCATGTCTTTTAATTTAGAAATACAAACTTAACAAGAATTAAGCAATATAAACGTTAAGAAGACAATAAAATGCTAAGGATTACTACTTCAATCAATAAGTTATTTTGGGTTGTAGGGCAGGAAAATATTTAATTTATCTTTGTAATACTTAATTAACCTATGGCTAAGAATAAGAAGAAAAGGAGGAAGTTCACTAAAAAACTACTGCATAAGTACAGGATGGTGGTACTTAATGAAGATACGTTCGAAGAGCGATTTTCCTTCAGGCTAACCAAATTAAATGTTTTTGTAGCTGTAGGGCTTTCGGTTATTTTTTTAATCGCGGCCACTACCATATTGATCGCTTTTACCCCTTTACGCGAATATATACCTGGTTATTCCAGTGCCGATCTTAAGGAAAAAGCAACCAACCTGGCTTATACTTCAGATTCTCTTCAAAAAGTAATACGCTTAAACGATCAATATCTAAACTCTATCAAGAATGCATTAACTGGCGAACTTGATCTGGATCAGCTGGATAGGGATTCCATATTGAATCAGCCAATTTCAGATGTAGAATACGAAGAAATAAATAGAATTAAGGCAGATTCATTGCTTAGAGAAGAGGTAGCGCAGGAAGATAAATATAACATTTTACCTACGGCTACAGATAATATCAATTTTTCTCTCTTTCCGCCGGTAAAAGGAAATATTTCTGAAGCTTATAGTATTGAAGATAAACATTATGCGGTAGATATTGTAACCACCAGAAATTCCCCAATAAAATCTGTAGCAGATGGCAGGATTATTTTTGCTGAATGGACTGCAGAAACCGGTTACGTGATAATTATTGAACATAGTTACGGCTTACTTTCTGTTTATAAACACAATGCTTCGCTAACCAAGTCACAGGGAGATATGGTACGAGGAGGAGAAGTTGTTGCCACTGCCGGGAATACTGGAGAACTAACAACAGGCCCTCATTTGCATTTTGAATTGTGGAATGAAGGAAACACTGTAGATCCTTCAGAATATATTGATTTTAATTAACCTATGTCTATAAAATCTTTTTCAGCAAAAATTTTTGCATCCAGGATCAGAAAAAAAATAAATCGCTGGGCTTCCAATCCTCATGAAACCCAGACCAAAGTCTTTCAGGAGCTTATAAAGAAAGCGGAAAACACAAAATTTGGAAAAGAGCATAATTTCCATAAAATCATTTCCCATTCAGATTTTATTCAGAATGTACCCGTAAGGGATTATGAGGAGCTAAAACCGTATGTAGATTTAATGGTTGCCGGGAAAGAAGATATCCTATGGCCTGGCAAACCTTTATACTATGCAAAAACTTCCGGTACAACCAGTGGTGCGAAATATATCCCATTGACTAAAGAATCAATGCCTACCCATATCAATGCTGCCAGAAACGCCATTCTTTGTTACATCGAGGATACAGGGAATGCAGAATTTGTAGATAGGAAAATGATCTTTCTCCAAGGAAGTCCGGAGCTGGATGAAAAAAACGGGGTTAAACTGGGTCGACTTTCAGGAATTGTGGCTCATTATGTTCCCGGATATCTTCAGAAAAACAGGATGCCCAGCTGGGAAACTAATTGTATCGAAGATTGGGAAGAGAAAGTTGATGCTATCGTAAATGAAACGGTAAATGAGGATATGTCTGTAATAAGTGGGATTCCATCCTGGGTACAGATGTATTTTGAAAGACTGATAGATAAGACCGGCAAAAAGGTAGGAGAGATTTTTCCAAATTTCAACCTGTTTATTTATGGCGGTGTGAATTATGAACCATATCGCTCTAAATTTGAAAATCTGATAGGTAGAAAAGTAGACAGTATCGAACTTTATCCTGCATCTGAAGGCTTTTTTGCCTTCCAGGACAAACAGGATATCAAAGGGATGCTATTACAACTGGATTCCGGCATTTTCTATGAATTCATTAAAGCTGATGAGTTTTATGATGAAAACCCTACAAGATTGATCCTGAAAGATGTTGAGTTGAATGTGAATTACGTAATGATCATCTCTTCTTCAGCAGGTCTTTGGGGTTATAACATTGGTGATACCGTTCAGTTTACCTCTGTAAAACCCTACCGGGTAATTGTTTCAGGAAGAATAAAGCATTTTATATCTGCATTTGGAGAGCATGTAATTGCAAAAGAAGTAGAAGAAGCCATGCAGGATGCCGTTGCCCAAACAGGGGCGGCAATTAGTGAATTTACAGTAGCTCCGCAGATAAATCCCGAAGGCGGGGAATTGCCATTTCACGAATGGTTTGTAGAATTTGAGCAGGAACCGGAAGATTTGAATAAATTTGCTGAAATTATTGATACGTCTCTACAGAAACAGAATTCCTATTATCTGGATCTAATTGAAGGCAATATCCTTCAGAGACTAAAGGTAACCACAGTTCCGCAGAATGCCTTTCAGGAATATATGAAGTCAATTGGTAAGCTGGGAGGTCAGAATAAGCTTCCAAGGCTTTCTAACGATCGGAAAATAGTGGATAAGTTGAATGAGATTATTTAAAAAATTACTATGTCTATATTAAAATTGCAGGGTAGAACGAGAGCACAGGAGAGTTCGGGGGCTATTGAGCGTATGTATATCACCATGAGACACCTGTTTAACAGGGGTTTCTACAAACCTATGGGAGTTTCCGGGGAAACATTACGGGAATCCTTACTAACTTTAAGACCCGAAATTTATGGTTCTATCGCCAACGATAAGGCAGAATTAGAAGGTTTACTCTACGTAATTGACAGGTTGCCCCAGGGAATAGAGGAATGTCGTTTTATAAACCTTACCAGTGATGAAGGTTATGGGAATTCACACTTCAAACCTATAGTTCCCCCAAAAAGAAGGAGAAACTGTTACAGGATTGACGATGAACAAATGAATATTGAAATTACTCGAGGACGGTCTGAGATTTACGATATTCTTACACACCTTACCTTCCTTTTTATTGAATCTCATAAGATCATGAAAAGGGTTCTTATTGATGAAGATGGCAGCGTAAATCGTGACTGGGAAAAACTGGAATTTGCCGTTACTCAAACTGCAGATTTAACCCAGGCTCAACGTGAAGTAGCACTTACCCATACCGCCAGTATATTAGGGCGAACCTTTCATGAGATAAGTAAACTATATCCAAAGTTTTCAACTGCAGAAAATCCTGACAGGTTTTTAAATGTGATATGGTCGCTGGGTAAAATGGCTATTAAAGAAGCGGTTAAAAACGAAAAGAGGATCATCACCTTCAGCCCGGTGCTAAGGGAACGTCTGGGACACCATATTCACGGAGAGGTTTGGTCTAACGACATTAAACTTAAGCTTATGGAAAATAAGCTAATGGATAGACCGGTACATATAATCAGCGCCAACATGCATAGCGTTATGAACACTTTGTATACCCCTAGCGCCCTCAAAACCGAACTGAAGAAGAAGAAACCTCTTGATATTTACGAGGAATTAAGTGATAGTGGAAATGGCGCTTTACGAAATAAAGTAACCAAGACTGCCCTGGATAAAGGAATGTATTTTATTGAAGATAAGAGCGGAACTAATATTGATGTTCAGATATTTGATACCGCCATGCTCGAAGATGGTTTTACCGGTACCAAATTTAATGATTTGAAAGCAGATGAAAAACCGGTAATTATCGTAATGGATTATGCTTTTGGAGAGCAGGCCTACGAAACCATGGATGAGCTTCTGAAACCTTTTAGTTATGAAGGAAAGGACGTTAAGATGAATGTCAAATCTATTTCTATTATGGGGAAAGCGGGCATCCTGGAAGGCGGTAAAGGGGATATTATGATCCCTGATGCGCATCTTTTTGAAGGAACGGCAGATAATTACCCTTTTGAAAACCAGTTAACCAAAGCAGATCTGGAAGGCCATGGGATTAAGGTGGTTGATGGTGCCATGATCACCGTATTAGGGACATCTCTCCAGAATAAGGATATTTTAAGGTTTTTTCATGATTCTACCTGGAATGTGTGTGGTCTTGAAATGGAAGGGGCACATTATCAAAAAGCCATACAGGCAGCGTCCAGATTGAGGGAAAGTATAGATGAAAATGTGAAAGTTAGATATGCCTATTATGCTTCTGATAATCCATTGGAAACCGGTAGTACGCTGGCTTCCGGAGGTTTGGGGACTTCTGGGGTGAAACCTACCTATCTAATTACTGAAAAGATCCTGGAACAGATTTTTAATTCTTAAAACTGAATAACATGCTGGTAGAAGAAACGCCTTTAAAAGATTGTTTTCTTATAAAACCCAGAATATTTGAAGATCATCGGGGAATATTCCTGGAAACCTATCAGCGCGAACGTTTTGCTGAACTTTCAGGGATCGATGAAGAATTTGTTCAGGATAACCAGTCGGTTTCCAGATTTGGAGTGCTACGCGGGCTACACTATCAGAAGGGAGAATTTGCCCAGACAAAAATTGTTCGGGTAATTTATGGAAAAGTAATGGATGTGGTGGTAGATCTAAGACCTGAATCGCCAACTTTTAAACAAAGCTTTTCTACCGTTTTAGATGATGAAAACTTGAATCAGTTATACGTTCCCAAGGGATTTGGGCATGGCTTTCTAACCCTTTCAGAGAAATCTGTTTTCGCTTATAAATGCGATAATTATTACACGCCGGGATCTGAAGCCGGGATTATCTATAATGATCCCGACTTAAACATTGACTGGAATTTCCCTGAGCGGGAAATGATTCTGTCAGAAAAAGACAGGCAGCTACCTACTTTTAAGGAGATTTTCTCATGAAAACAGTTTTAGTTTCAGGCGCAAATGGCCAGTTAGGCCAATGTTTTCAAAAACATTCAAAGAATTATCCTGAGATTGAATTCTTATTTTGTTCTTCCCGTGAATTGGATATTACTTCAAAAGAGGCTTTGTCAGCGTATTTTCAGGATAAAAAAATAGATTACTGCATAAATACGGCGGCATATACCAATGTGGAGCAAGCTGAAAACGAAAAGGAAAAGGCTTTTCTGGTAAATGCTGAAGGGGCTGAGAATGTGGCTGAAATTTGTAAAGAATATGGGGTTGTTTTATTCCATTTTTCGACAGATTATGTTTTTAATGGAAACTCTAGCAGGCCGTACACGGAAACCGATGATGTAGATCCTATTAATGTTTACGGAGCTTCAAAGCTGAAGGGAGAAGAGGAAATTCAGTCAGTTTTCGAGAATTTCTTTATACTTCGTACTTCGTGGTTGTATTCAGAATTCGGGCATAATTTTTTTAAAACAATTTTGCGGAAGGCAGAGGAAAACGCCACATTAAATATTACCACTTCTCAAATTGGAACCCCTACCAACGCGAATGACCTTACTACCTATGTGATCAAAATGATTACTTCAGGATCAAAGGCTTATGGGGTATACCATTATAGTAATGATGGGCAGGGCACCTGGTACGATTTTGCTGTAGAAATTCTCAATTACTCCGGAAAAATGGATCAGGTAACATTGAATAAGACAGGATTTTTTAAGACCTTGGCAGAAAGACCGGAATACAGTGTGTTATCCAAAGAGAAAATTACCAGTAAGTTTGGACCTGTAAAAGACTGGAAAAAAAGTCTTTTCAATCTTATTAATGAGACAAATCTATAACCAGCGAATTTAAATGGCGAAAAGGATACTAATTACGGGAGCAGCAGGTTTTTTAGGTTCACATTTATGTGACCGCTTTCTAAAAGAAGGTTACAAGGTGATTGGGATGGACAATCTTATCACCGGGGATCTTAAGAATATTGAACATTTGATGAAACTGGAACATTTTGAATTTCATCATCATGATATCACCAAATTTGTACACGTAGCCGGTAATCTCGACTATATTTTACATTTTGCTTCACCCGCCAGCCCTATAGATTACCTGAAAATTCCTATACAGACTTTAAAAGTTGGATCTTTTGGGACACATCACTGCCTTGGTCTGGCAAAGGAAAAAAAAGCAAGGATTCTTATAGCTTCCACTTCAGAAGTTTATGGAGATCCTTTGGTGCATCCCCAAAATGAGGAATATTATGGTAATGTAAATACTATTGGTCCACGCGGAGTTTACGATGAGGCCAAGCGTTTCCAGGAATCACTTACCATGGCCTACCATAGATTTCATGGATTGGAGACCAGAATTGCCAGGATTTTTAATACATACGGTCCAAGAATGCGACTGAATGACGGTAGGGTAATCCCGGCATTTATAGGCCAGGCGTTGAGGGGAGAAGATCTTACCGTTTTTGGTGATGGGTCACAAACGAGGTCATTTTGCTATGTAGATGATCAAATTGAAGGAATTTACAGACTGCTGTTAAGTGATTATCCGGAACCAGTGAATATTGGAAATCCTGAAGAAATAAGTATTTTGGATTTTGCCGATGAGATCATTAAACTTACGGGGACAGATCAAAAGATCGTTTTTAAAGAATTACCCCAGGATGATCCCATGCAACGACAGCCTGATATTTCCAGAGCTAAAGAAGTATTGGGATGGGAACCAAAGGTTTCCAGGGCAGAAGGGATGAAAATTACCTACGATTACTTTAAAAGCTTGAGTGAAACAGAATTAGAAAAAAGGGAACATAAAGACTTTTCAAAACACATTAGAAGGTAAAATGAAGGCTGAAGGCTTGGTTTCAGTCATTATGCCGGCGTATAACTCGGAGGTATTCATTTCTGAATCTATCCAATCTGTAATCAATCAAACCTACCCTAATTGGGAATTATTGGTAATAGATGATGCCTCATCAGATTCTACAAAGAAAATAGCCGAAAAATTTTCTTCCGAAGACAACAGAATACGATTTTTTCAAAATTCCAGCAATTCAGGGACACATCATAGTAGAAATAGAGGTATAAAAGCTGCCTCTGGAGACTTTATTGCATTTCTTGATGCTGATGACCTCTGGAAACCTGAAAAGCTGGAAAAACAGCTTAAAATACTTTCCAAACCCAACATTGCTGCCTGTTTTTCCAGTTATGAACTTATTGACGAAAAAGGAACGCATCTAAATAAGATGATTGAGGCACTACCCGTACTACACTATGATAAGCTCCTAAAGGCTAATTATGTCGGAAATTTAACCGGGATCTATAACGTGAACATCCTGGGAAAAATCTATTGTCCCGATATTTCAAAGCGTCAGGATTGGGCGCTCTGGCTAAAAGTTCTTGAAGAAGGAGGACCTATGGAAGGAATTCAGGAATCACTGGCATTTTACCGAAAGAGAAAAAATTCTATCTCAAAGAATAAAATTGAAATGCTCAAGTATAATTTTAGTGTTTATCGTTATGTTCTGAAGTACGGCTTTTTGAAAAGCAACTGGCGAATGATGCTATTTCTGTACGAACAATTCTTCGTCAAATCAAAGCAGACTAAAACTATTTCAGCTGAGAGGTAAATTGTTTCAGTTTACCGCTTTTACTACGTTTCAAAATATCATTTCTCTCAAAACTGATATTTAGATTCTCGCCTACATAAATGCGAATCGCTTCTAGAATTTTCTTGCGTTGATCATTTGTAAACTCATGCTGGCTCACATATTGAATTTTAAATTCATCCATTTTCGTCTGGGTAATTACAAATTCTTTGATATGCCCGTGGTCTTCAATAATTGTTTTGGTGACATAGTAAAAGGTTAATCCGGGAACTACTTTACCGTCGGGTAAACGGGCAATATCATTGGTTCTGCCGATAAGTTTTTCAAGAATTGGCTTTTTCAGGCTACTCTTCGGGGAGAGGCTGCCACTATCCCCAATATCATAACGTATCATTGGATGAGCCTGATTGTATAAAGAGGTGATCACTATACGGCCTTCTTCACCATATGGCAATATCTGGTCGTTTTCATCAAGAATTTCAATATAAAGATCTTCAGAATTTACAATCCAGTTATTCTCTGCATCTTCAAACGCAATGAGCCCTACTTCACTTGCCCCATATTCATTGATTACGGGCACACCCATGGCATTTTCAATAAGCTCCTTGTCTTGCTCAAAGAGCCTTTCCGAAGTAACGATACAAATATTGAGACTGGGACAAAGTTCCTTTAAAACGATTCCCTTTTCTTTGAGAAACCTGGAAAACAATACAATGGCACTGGTATATCCATTTAAATAATTAAAATCAGATTTTCTGAATCTTTCCAGAAATGCCTCCATTTTGCTCTCGCTGAGGTCAAAAATATTGAAACGCCGCCTTAAGCTTATTCTATCTTTTAATCTTTCCTGAATATTTCCATAGAAATCCAGCGGAATCCCATAAAACCGAGCCTGTAGGGATTTATTAAGGTCTATATCATACCAGCGGTAGCGATCCTGAAAACCGGCCCAGCTCAAAGCATGAGCAAACCTATTTTTTGCGAAAATAAAGGGATTTCCACTACTGCCAGAAGTTTTACCAACATAGGCAGTTTTAGTGTTGTAATTTTGACTCAAACGATCTTTCAGAGGTTGTTGAAGATCAGATTTTTTCATGATTGGCACATATTGCCAATCGTCGAAACCATTCCATTCAAAAAATTCCCTATAGTATTCGGTATGCTGAATATGGTAATCTATGATGGCGTTTCTCCTCTTGCGCTGATATTCCCCATATTCTGCTTCAGGAATGCGTTGAATTTCCTCCAGGGTCTTTTGAGCCCTTTCAATAGGGAATTTATTAAGCTGTAAAGAAAGTTTGAACCAATCCAAGAATTGCGGTGCTTTTTTAACGAATTAATTGGTGCTTCAAGGTACAAACATTTATTTTTGAAGCAATATTTAAAATTGTAACCATGAATATTTTAATCCTTGGCTCTGGTGGGAGAGAGCATACGTTTGCTTACAAAATCTCTCAAAGCTCTAAGTGTAATAAGCTTTATGTGGCACCTGGAAATGCCGGGACTGCAGATCTTGCTGAAAATCTTGCTGTAAACCCTATAGATTTCGCTGCTGTAGCCAATACTGCGTTGGAAAAGGATATAGATATGATTGTAGTAGGTCCTGAAGATCCACTGGTTAAAGGAATTGTGGATTATTTTAATAATGATGATAGATTAAAGGAGATTATGATCATTGGACCTTCTGCTGCAGGAGCAGCGCTGGAAGGAAGTAAAGAGCGAGCAAAGGAATTTATGGAAGCGCATCATATTCCAACCGCAGCATATAAAAGTTTCAGTTTTGGAAGTTTAGACGCAGGAAAGAATTTCCTGGAAACCTTAAATCCGCCTTACGTTTTAAAAGCTGACGGACTTGCTGCCGGAAAAGGGGTGTTGATTGTTGATGAGCTTGAACAGGCGAAAAAAGAATTGGAGAATATGCTTTCGGGAAAATTCGGGACTGCTAGTGAAAAAGTAGTGATCGAGGAATTTCTGGAAGGGATAGAATTAAGTGTTTTTGTTCTTACCGATGGTAAAAATTATAAAATCCTTCCTACTGCCAAAGATTATAAAAGAATTGGAGAAGGTGATACCGGCTTGAATACCGGAGGAATGGGAGCTGTTTCCCCGGTTCCTTTTGCAGATAAAAATTTAATGCGGAAAATAGAGGAGAAAATCGTCAGGCCAACCGTTGACGGACTCAATAAAGAGAGTATAGATTACAAAGGATTTATTTTTATAGGATTGATCAGGGTAGGGGATGAACCAATGGTGATAGAATACAACGTAAGAATGGGTGATCCTGAAACTGAAGTGGTGCTGCCAAGAATTAAATCAGACCTTGTGGAATTGCTTGAAAAGACCTGGAATTCAGATCTTGAAAATGCCGAAATGGAAATTGATTCAAGATCTGCAACGACCGTAATGCTAGTTTCAGGCGGATATCCTGAATCTTACGAAAAAGGGAAAGTTATTAGTGGAATAAACGAAATTGAAGATTCTATCGTTTTCCATGCTGGAACAAAAAATGAAAAGGGAAAAATAGTAACGAGTGGGGGAAGGGTGATTGCGCTAACTTCTTTTGGGGACGATTACAAAATGGCACTAAAAAAATCTTATCAAAGTGCAGAAAAACTACAATTTGATAAGATGTATTTTAGAAAGGATATAGGTTTTGACCTATCCTAAGAATGAGTGTGAAGTTGATTCCCTGTTTTCTTCATTATTATCGTTGAAGGTTTTAAGCTGCTTCATCCAGTAAAGGAAAGCAAGAAAACCAACGATCACAAATACCCAGTTAAGGATATTTGCTAAGAACCAGGAATCAAGCTCTAAAGCTCTTAAAGCATCTAAAGGTTGCAGAAGCACTAATTCAACAAGCCATTCTATTCCTTCAAAAAAATCTTTCATTGTGTAAACTTTGATTGTGAGTACAAAAATATAAAAAACCCTAATGCTAACAAGCTTTTTTAGTAAATCAAAACCTATTAGCCTCTCGGTGATCATCCTTTTGCTATGTGCTTTTTACATAGGATCAAGTTTTACGACCTGGGAAAACGGATTTGACTGGCTGGAATTTCTTGAAAAATTAGGAGTTTTACTATTGCTTGTTCTAAGTGTGCTAACGCTTAATTTCATAGCCAAGAAGAATGAACTCACCAAGCGTACTGCCTACAAAACACTGTTATTTACAATTTTTTGTATCTCTTTCAGCAGTCTTTTAAATAACGAGTCGGTCATAATTTCTAACCTCTGTGTGCTTTTTGCCATGAGAAGGATTATAAGTTTGCGGTCGCATAAATTTGTTCAGAAAAAGATTTTTGACGCTACCTTCTGGATTAGTATTGCCACACTTTATCATTTCTGGTCGGCATTGTTTTTCCTGGTAATATTCTTTGCTATTTTGAATTTCGCAGCGAATTTCAAAAACTGGCTAATTCCTTTCGTGGCATTTATTGCGGTGGTTTCTCTAACTATTTGCTTTCACCTTGTAGCTTATGATCAGATTTATACCCTTAAAGATTGGTTTCAGGTGAGCAATTTCGATTTTACCCGTTATGGAGATCTAAAATTACTAATACCCTTAAGTATTATCCTGGGATTGTTATTATGGACTTTATTTCAGTATTTTTCATCTATCCAGAAAGCCAGTATTACCCGGAGACCGGTGTTGAGCATGATTTTATTTACGTTATTGGTAGCTTCAGCCGTAGCTCTTTTTTCTCCCACTAAGGATGGGAGTGAACTAATTTTCTTTTTCGTCCCTTTAAGCATTATCGCTTCCAATTATTTTGACAGTAAAAAGGATAAGATTTTAAAGGAAATTATTCTCATCACTTTATTTATAGTTCCTTTTGTAGTGGCATTTTTCATCTAGCAAACAATGTTTACTGCTGGTTTCAACCTATACTCAAGTTAAAAATAATATCTTTGTGATTGTTGAAATTTTTGCATTTCAGCATCAAAAACAATAATAAATCAGAAGAAATAAGTTTATGTTTTCAGATAAGGCCAACAAGATTTTCCACGAAGTAATTAAAAAATATCATGAAAAGGATAGCGTAGATCAGGATTTTAATAATCCCTATGACGCTGAAAAAGACCTTTTAGAACATTTACTTTACAGAAAGTGCTGGATAGATACGGTTCAGTGGCATTATGAAGATATCATTCGTGATCAAAATATAGATCCCGTAGCAGCTTTGAGTTTAAAGAGACAGATAGATGCTTCAAATCAGGATCGTACAGATACAGTGGAATATATTGATGGCTATTTTCTGAAAAAATACAAGGATGTAGAGTCAAATACTGATGCTACTATCAATTCTGAAAGTCCGGCCTGGGCCATTGACAGACTTTCCATTCTTGCGCTAAAGATTTACCATATGGCTGAAGAAGCAGATAGGGATGATGCTTCGCAGGAACACCAAATGAAATGTAAGGCAAAGCTGGATGTATTATTAGAACAGAGGGTAGACCTTTCTACAGCGATCAATCAATTGCTGGAAGCTATTTCAAAAGGTGAGAAATATATGAAGGTTTATAAGCAGATGAAGATGTATAATGATGACGAACTGAATCCTGTACTTCGCGGAAATAAATAATTAAAATGAATAGTTCAGCTCAGGTTTCGGCTAAAACTAGCGGAAAAGCGCAGCATATCCTGGTTATTCGCTTTTCAGCCATGGGTGACGTGGCTATGACCGTTCCTGTTTTAAGCGTGCTTATGCATCAATACCCAGAGCTGAATGTAACCGTACTTACCAAACAATTTTTCAGGCCATTATTTAGTCATTTACCTAATGTCACCATTTATGAAGCCGATGTGGAAGGAATCCATAGCGGTGTGATTGGCCTGGGAACTTTGGCTACCGAGCTGCGTGACGAAGAAATTGATGCGGTGGCAGATCTTCATGATGTTTTACGCACCAATGTGCTAAGGTCTTTATTTTATTTCTACGGAATTCCATTCAAACAAATTGATAAGGGCAGAGCAGAGAAAAAGGCACTTACCAGGGAAAGTGGCAAGGAATTTAAGCAACTCAAATCTACACATCAGCGTTATGCAGATGTTTTTGAAAGTCTTGGTTTCCCACTAGATCTATCAAGATATACTCCCCCGGCTAAAAGGAAACTTCTTGCCAAAATCAATGATATCGTGGGCAAAAAAAATAAAAAATGGCTTGGGATCGCTCCTTTTGCCCAGCATGAATCCAAATGTTATCCGGAAGATTTGATGGAAGAGGTGATAAAGGATCTTTCTTCCAGAGGAGATTTTAAAATTATATTATTTGGGGGAGGGGAATCTGAAAAGGAGAAACTGGAAAACTGGGAACAAAAATTCTCAAATACTATAAGTGTGGTTGGTAAGCTGAGATTTACCGAAGAACTCAGTGTAATTTCCAATCTTGACGTAATGCTTTCGATGGATAGCGGGAATGCGCATATGGCCGCGATTTATGGTATTCCGGTAGTAAGTATCTGGGGTGTTACCCATCCGTATGCCGGTTTCAAAGCATTTAATCAGCCTTTGGAGAATTGTCTATTGCCAGATCTGGAGTCTTATCCTAAAATTCCGACTTCGGTTTACGGGAATAAAGTTCCGGAGGGCTACGAAGAAGTGATGCGCAGCATTCCTCCGGAAATGGTGGTTCAAAAAATATTGGAGAATCTATAAACTTTAATTGTTTTTCAGAAAAGTATCCTAAACTGAAAAAAGTCGTCGAAGCTGTCTCAAAAGTTAGAAATACGTCATCCTGAATTTATTTCAGGATCTTAACAGATTGAAAATAATCTATAGTTAGAAGCTGAATCAAGTTCAGCCGGACGAAAAAATCACTTTTGAGACAGCTTCCTTATTTCAATGGATATCAGTTCAAAATAAATACCCTGAAATAAATTCATGCTAACGATTGAACTGATTTAGGACAACAAACGGATATTATTTAAACATCATCAAAATCTACTTTCAACGTTGGTGTGGTAGGATGAGCCTGGCAGGTTAAAACAAAACCTTCTTCAATTTCTTCATCTGTAAGTATTTGATTTTTGCTCATCTCAGCCTTTCCTTCAGTAATTCTCGCCATACAGCTACTACAAATACCTCCCTGGCAGGAATATGGCACATCAATATCATGTTCAAGCGCAATATCCAGTACCACCGCTTTTCTATCCATGGAAAAGGTGAATTCTTCCTCATCTACGGTAATAGTTACCGCTGTGGCTCCGTCGGTATCTCCCTGAATTTCTTTTTCTTCAGCTGTAGCCGTAAAAAGCTCAAACAGAATCTGCTCCTTTTTTACGCCATTATTCAGAAGAACTTCAGAAACATGATTGATCATTTCTTCCGGTCCGCAGAGATAAAATGTATCAAAAGTTTGATCTTTGAATTTATTTTTGACAATATAATTGACGGTGCTGGTTTCTATACGTCCAAAATGTGAATTTTCCTCCCTCGTTCTGCTGTAAACAAACTCAACAAATAATTTATCTGGAAACTGGGATTGTAACTCCAGAAGCTCCTTAAAGAAAATGGTATCGTCTACAGATTTATTTCCATAAGTAAGTACAAACTTACTGTTAGGTTCATCACGAAGTACAGTTTTTATAATGGAAAGAACAGGAGTTATCCCGCTACCCGCCGCAAACGCAGCATAATTTTTTCTGTTTTCACCAGGCTCAAAAATAAATTTTCCTTCTGGTGGATGCACTTCAAGAATGTCTCCGGCTTCTAATTTATTATTGGCGATCACCGAAAATTTTCCGCCTTCAACCTCTTTGACCGTTACCTTGAATTCGCCTGAATTTGGAGCGGAACATAAAGAATACGCCCTTCGTAATTCTTCACCATCAATTTTAGTTTTAATGGTAATATACTGCCCTGCAGAAAAATTGAACTCTTCTTTTAAATTTTCAGGTATCTCAAAAGATAAACTTACCGCCTGGGAGGTTTCGCGAATAATTTCCTTTATTTTTAGCGGATAGAACTGACTCATTATTTTTTATTTGTGCGCAAAAATACAAAGTAGTTCGGTTTTAGAAATGTAACAAAAGTTTAAATTTCTATACCAATTCAATAAATAGCATTTTTTATGTTTAAAAAGTTTATCTGGCTGGAGTGGAAATCTTTTTTAAGATCTGCCAGTTTCGGAAAAAGTCTGGGATTAAAAATTCTTATGGCATTTCTGGCCTTGTATTTTTCGGCGATGTTTCTTTTTTTAGGAATAGCTCTATTTCCTATCTCAAAAGAACTCTACCCCGAAGCTGATCCTTTAAAAGTCGTAAACAGTTTCGCGCTGCTTTATTTTTCCTTTGAATTGCTGTTTAGATTCCTGCTTCAAACCCTGCCGGTAATAGATATCAAACCCTTGATGATATTGCCTATCAAAAAGCAGAAGGTGGTGAATTTTGTCTTGTTGAAATCCCTGTATTCTTTTTATAATTTTTTACCGCTGCTTTTATTGTTGCCCTTTGGTCTTTATTGTATGATCAAGGAGGGATATCCTCCCATGAATATGATTGGGTGGATGATCGCCATGTATGCCCTGATTTTATGCGTGAATTACCTGAATTTTATCATTAAAAAACGTTTTACTGAAAACTTAAAGGCATTAATTCCGGTTATAATTTTCGGCTTAATTCTGGCGCTTTTAGAATACCTGGAAATATTTGAAATTACTGATCTCTTCGGAAGAATTTTAAATTTTCTTTATTCCAATCCTTATCTGGCCATTGTCCCGGTAATTATGCTGCTATTATTATAC